>JAPLDV010000071.1 GCA_026391235.1 Bacteroidia bacterium
GAATTATAACACCATTGTCTTTGATATTGAAAAATCAGGTATGGAGCAGGCCGACCTTGTTATAACTGTCAGCAACTTAACCCGCAATATCGTCATCAATCGTTATGGGATAAATCCTGATAAAGTGGTTACGGTTTATAACGCGGTTGAACCCGGAACTGAGGCCGGCACCGAAACGATTGCCAAATCAGTTGATGAAAAAGTTGTCACTTTTCTCGGGCGGATAACCTATCAGAAGGGGCCGGAGTATTTTATGGAAGCAGCAAATAAAGTTCTGAAACATGCTAATAATGTGAGATTTGTAATGGCCGGCAGCGGCGATTTGCTCCGAAAAATGATAAGGTATGCTGCCAGGCTGGGAATCACGGAAAAATTCCATTTTACTGATTTCCTAAAGGGACAGGATGTCGATAATATGTTTGCAATAAGTGATGTATATGTTATGCCATCCGTCTCCGAACCCTTCGGAATCAGCCCGCTGGAAGCAATGAGGTCGAACGTTCCGGTCATCATCTCGAAACAGTCAGGTGTTTCAGAGATTTTAAAACATGCCATTAAAATCGACTTTTGGGATGTGGATGCTATGGCTGATGCAATCTATGGCCTGATTACCTATGAATCGCTGCCGCTGATGTTTCTCCATCACGGTCGCGATGAAGTGAACAGCCTTAAATGGGAGAATGCGGCTCTTCAGATTAAAAACCTATATATGAACCTGTTATATCCAAGCAACATTCCGTTATGAAAAATATCTGCCTCTATTTCCAGGTCCATCAGCCATTCCGGCTGAAACGCTACCGCTTTTTCGATGTGGGTAAGGATCACTATTACTATGATGACTACCTGAATAAACACATCCTGAAAAAAGTTGCCAACAGATGTTACCTTCCAACTAACGAATTGTTATATAGTCTTTTGACTGAATTCAAAGGACAATTCAAAGTGTCCTTCAGTTTAACCGGGATTTTTCTCGACCAATTGGAATTGTATGCCCCTGACGTTATAGCGAGCTTTAAAAAACTGGCCGGCACCGGCCATGTCGAATTCCTGTCGGAAACATATTCCCATTCATTAGCCGCCATAGGAAGCCCTGAGGAATTTGTTGCTCAGGTGGATCTGCATAAAAGGAAAATCGAATCACTATTCGGAATGACCCCTGCGGTGTTTCGCAATACTGAATTGGTTTACTCTGATTCTATCGGCGAGCAGGTTTCAAAAATGGGTTATAAAGCCATGCTTGCCGAAGGTGCTAAACATGTTCTTGGATGGAAGAGCCCTAACTTTTTGTATTATAACGTTATCGATCCACGGTTGAAAGTGCTTTTACGAAATTACAAGCTGAGTGATGATATCGCCTTCAGATTCTCAAACCGCTCCTGGTCGGAATGGCCCTTGAAATCCGAAACCTATCACAATTGGCTGAAGGGCACTCCTGCCAACGAAGATTTCGTCAATCTTTTTATGGATTATGAAACTTTTGGGGAACATCAGCCAATTGAATCAGGAATTCACCAGTTTTTGGATCATCTGGTGCGCCTGATCATTAAGGATCCTGAAACCGGATTTGCTCTGCCCGGCGAAATCGCTGATACACACCAGTCGGTAGGACCACTTTCGGTTCCTTATCCCAGTTCATGGGCGGATGAAGAGAGAGACCTTTCAGCCTGGCTCGGCAATGAGATGCAAAAAGAGGCATTTAAAAAACTCAATTCGCTTCGCAAGCTCGTTATACAGGCAAATGATCCTGATCTTTCAAGAGATTGGGGATACCTCCAGGCAAGCGATCACTTGTATTACATGTCCACTAAGTTTTTTGCTGACCAATCTGTGCACAATTACTTTAACCCGTATA
This sequence comes from Bacteroidia bacterium, assembly GCA_026391235.1. The sequence goes on from JAPLDV010000071.1 coordinate 1,853, forward strand.
ACAGTCCGTATGATGCCTTCATCAACTATATGAATATCCTTTCTGATTTCATTATTCGGCTGGAGAAGAAAACCAAGAGGGTCGTTTATAAGGGAATACCCATTGAAGAGTTATCTGGTGAATCCCTCGACGAGGCAATATCGGATTATGAAGGGATTTTAAAGGTTTTGCGCCAGAAAAAAGGTTCAGTAAAGAAAGCGGCTGGAAGTAAACCTGTTGCCCTGGTTATTCCGAATACCACGAAACCAAAACCCGGTAAAAAGAAAAAAAAATAGTTAATTCGCCCAATTTATTTGACTGATTAAATATGACGGAAAACGGGAATCAGAACATTCCGGAAATACTTTTTGAGGTTAGCTGGGAGGTTTGCAACAAAGTGGGCGGGATTTATACGGTTCTTACTTCCAAATGTGAGGAGTCATTGAACCGTTTTGGCGAACATTACCTGTTTATTGGCCCGGATATCTGGCGTGAAGATCATGATAATCCTGATTTTATTGAGGATAATACCCTGTTTCTCGGATGGAAAGAGCATGCATTCGCTACCGGTTTGAGATTCAGAACCGGTCGCTGGAACATACCGGGTAAACCACAGGTGATCATTATTGATTTTACACCTCTGATACCCAGAAAGGACGAAATTTTCAGTAAAGCCTGGGAAGATTACCGGCTCGACTCCATAACTGGTGGATGGGATTATATTGAAGCATCTCTTTTCGGTTATGCCGCGGGGATGCTGATCAAGAGTTTTTCTGAATATTACCGGTTCAAACAGGTGATTGCCCAATTCCACGAGTGGATGACCGGGATGGGAATTCTTTACATTGAGAAAGAATCTCCCTATATCGGTACAGTTTTCACTACCCATGCCACAACCGTCGGACGGTCAATAGCAGGTAACGGTCTTCCTCTCTATGAAAAACTTTCGGAATATTCCGGTGATGACATGGCCGTCCAATTAAATGTTACGGCAAAACATTCTCTTGAGAAACTGGCCGCAATAAATTGTGATCAGTTCACCACCGTGAGCGAAATAACAGCGAAAGAATGTACCCAACTTCTCGGGAGAAGGCCGGACATAATCACTCCCAATGGGTTTAACCCGGATTTGGTTCCAGAGCCTGAAAATTTGAAAAATCAAAGGGTTGTTGCCAGAAATGCTATCCGCAAAATTGCCCAGGCTGTTTTTGGATATGAAATTTCGAAAGATTTCCTTGCTCTTGGCACGAGTGGCCGATATGAATTCAGAAACAAGGGATTAGATGTTTTTATCAAAGCTTTGGCCAGGTTAAATGAACAAAACGACCTTGAAAAGGAGATTGTAGCCCTGATAATGGTCCCGGCTAATAATTATGGTCCGCGTCGCAGTGTTGGCCAACGATTGAGCGGCGAATTAGTTGAAATAAGCGGGAGAAAACCTTTGACTCATAATCTTCATGATGTTGATTCTGATCCCATTATTCGCCTGCTCAACGAAACGGGCCTCAATAACGACAAAAAAAAGAAAGTTAAGGTCATTTTTATCCCTTGCTATCTCAACGGGCAGGATGGTATTATTAATCTGACCTATTATCAGATACTTGCCGGATTGGATTATACCGTTTTTCCTTCCTATTATGAGCCATGGGGGTATACACCTCTGGAAAGTATTGCTTTTGGTGTTCCAACGCTTTCAACTGATCAGGCCGGCTTTGGCCTTTGGATGTCCGCTTTTAAAACAGATAAACCAAATCTTCCGGTTGCAGTTGCTCCCCGAAATAGCAAATCCGATGATTCCCTCATAACCTGGATCTGTGAAGCCATATTGAGCTTTTCTCAACTTGCGGAAAATCAGAGAAATGAAATTTTTGATCTTTCTATCCGGATGTCCAAAAAGGCTTTGTGGGAAAACCTGGTCGGTTCGTATTACCTGGCTTACTCCAATGCTTTATCTGAAGTGGTTTTTGAAGACAGGCCCGAACCCGAATTTGCTGAAGAAACTTATGTCCCGGGAGCAGTGGATATCCAGAAAACCAATGAGCCGGTTTGGAAACGGGTGCTCGTCGAGTCCTCTTTCCCCGATAAACTCGGAGGACTTGATACGATTTCAAAAAACCTTTGGTGGACCTGGAATTATGAAGCCGAGAATTTATTCCAGTCCATTGATCCTGTTATTTGGGATCAGGTTGAGCATAATCCGATTACCCTGATGCGGCAAATCCCTTTGGACCGCCTTATGAAACTTGAACAGGATGAGAGCTTTAACCGTTCATACGATGATGTCTATGCGAAATTTCAGGACTACATCGATCAGGTGAACGATAGTCCCGGACCGATGATCGCCTATTTCAGTATGGAGTTCGGTTTTCATGAGAGTTTGAAGATTTACTCAGGTGGACTCGGAATTCTCGCCGGCGATTATCTAAAGGAGGCCAGCGACAGAAATGTTCCAATTATTGGGATCGGGCTTCTCTACAGGTACGGTTATTTCCGTCAGGTTCTTACGATTAATGGCGATCAGATATCGGAGGATGTCATGGAACAGTTTTCCGATCTTCCCGTTGAACCGGTTTTTGATAAAGAGGGCCAATGGATACAGATTCCTATAGGTTTACCTGGACGATTGCTTCACGTAAGATTATGGAAAGCCATGGTAGGGCGGATAACGCTCTATTTATTAGATACTGATTATGATGCCAATCAGCCGGCCGACCGTTCTATCACCTTTCACCTTTACGGTGGGGATGAGGAAAACCGCCTGAAACAGGAGATGGTTTTGGGACTGGGAGGCATCAGAATGCTTAGCAAATTGGGGATTTCACCCGATGTTTTTCATTGCAATGAGGGCCATGCTGCTTTTATTGGATTGGAACGTATACGCAGACTTATGGAGATCAAGAGATTCACATTTGACGAGTCGCTTGAAGTGGTGAGGGGTTCAACCCTTTTTACTACGCATACTCCTGTACCTGCAGGCCATGATACTTTCACCGAAAACATGATCCGGACTTATTTTGGGCATTATCCCGAACTTTTAGGTATTTCATGGGAGGATTTTATTGGTCTGGGTAAAATTGAAAAGGGCAACATCCTTGAACGGTTCTCAATGTCTCATCTCGCAGCCCGGTTATCCCAGGAAATCAATGCGGTGAGTAACCTTCACGGAGAGACTACATTCGCAAGAGATTGGAAAAAGTATCGATTAAACGTCATGAGCCTCCGAAACAAATCATCGAAATTCTGCAAAGATTAAATGAAAAAACCCTTACTATTGGTTTTGCCCGAAGGTTTGCCACATACAAGAGGGCACATTTATTATTCAGAGATCTTGAGCGGCTCGACCAGATTGTTAACCATCCGGAACATCCGGTACAGTTTATCTTTGCCGGCAAAGCACATCCCATGGATAAGGCTGGTCAGGATCTGATCAAATACATTGTGGAGATATCACGTCGCCCTGAATTCAGAGGCCGGATCGTATTCCTCGAGAACTATGACATGACAGTGGCCCGAAAACTGGTTCAAGGTGTTGACATCTGGTTAAACACCCCGACCAGGCCACTCGAAGCTTCCGGTACCAGTGGAATGAAGGCCACTATGAACGGTGTAATGAACTTTAGT
>JAPLDV010000813.1 GCA_026391235.1 Bacteroidia bacterium
CAAATTTTTATTTGACTTAATGTTTCATTACAGATTACGACAAGACAGTATTTCTATATTTTTAAAAAATAACAGCTTTAGTCTTGTATGTAAAGTAAATATTTGACGCAAAATGATAGAGTGGTGTTGATATTTTTCATCAGGCGTAATTTTTGTTTATTACGAATTGAAAGGTAACATACACAACAAAGATAACGATTTGTTTCTTTCAGGAAGTACTAAACAAAATATTTGAGTCACAACGAATTATCGAGCGTCATAATTGCAGGCTATACCTACTATTCCACACTTTTACTGTTTATAATAAGTTAAAGCCTACAATTTGAAAAACGCATGTTCACTTTCCAGCAGAAGAACCACTAATAGCTCTTTGATCATCCGAATTGAAAGTCCATGAAACTGAACTACCATTGACTACGCCCACAAAACTTCCATTACTTGTATCATTCTTTGTAAATGTCGATGAGTAACTACCTGAGCCATCTATCTTTGTGTCAAGATAATTTGTTCTATGATCTGATCCATTATAGATCAGATCCGTTGACTGGAAATTTAGGTTGAGAAGGTTAGTGCTGTTACTCCATGTACCACTCCACGCAAGCAACCCGTTTACCGTAAGGTCAACGCCTTCAGACTCATAGTACACTGGAACTGTGCAGTTTACCATGATGAAGGAAAGGCCCACCGTCACCGTGTCAGTACTTCTTTCATAAGACGTTGTGCCGACGATATCCACTATGCCACCTCCCGGACAGCTAGCATCTGCAATCATTATATTTCCGTAGGCATCGGCCAAATATTTATTATAGATGATAATGATCCCTTTATCTATGCTCCAAACCGTATCTTCATCGAGGAGAGTCTTAGAAATCTCTTTACGGGTGTTACCGCCACCTTCATCACCACTGTTGCTGCTGCACGTCACCAAAAAAAATGCTGCTAAAACTACTATTAGAACACCCCCTATTAATTTACTCCTTTTCATAATACCCCCATTTCGATAATCTACATTTATAACTTGTGTCACAAGGTAAGTAAAAATTTACGCTATAGTCTGACAACTATATATTGTAATGTAGCATAAAATTACAAATTTTAAAATAAGACTTACAGTCAAATAAGGAATGCCGGTTGAAACATACATGACAGGATTCTGTCACAAAAGCTCTTAAAAAAAGTTAACAATATTAGTTTCTTTAAGGCACATTTTCAGATGAAAGATTGAATAAAATCCGAAAATGAAACTCGCTCCATTTCAGGAAGAAGTACTCGGATCACTCCTCTATATCTTTTCGCTATATGCATACTTTAAGATATTGTCTTGTTGTCCGAAGCATGAGGCTAGGGGGCACATTAAGAAAAGCTTAATATCATGATCAGTATCGCCCCATCACTTCTTTTGCCTGTTCAAGGTAAGCCTTCCGTGTTGCGTCATCCACATAAGGAACAGCAGAAAAGAATATATGCTCAAGTACCTCAATGCCACACAACTGATATATGGCTGCATCTGATGTTAAGTGCATGGCATTCGACATTCCCGAAGCATCATAGATTTCTTTGGGCGTTCCCTGGGTGTTAAAAATGATGACTTTCTTCCCTGTGAGAAGCTGCTCAAGACCTTTTTCACCTATGGCATAGGCAAAACCATGTGAATAGACACGGTCAATGTAGCCCTTGAACATTGCCGGAAGCCCTGTCCACCATACAGGGTGTATAATGGTCATAATATCAGACCAGATGATGTAATTCTGCTCTTCCTTGATGTCATTCGTAATATTTCCAGTCTGCATGGCGACAAAGTCAGATGCCTTTAATATGGGATCAAAGTTAAGATTGTAAAGATCCCTTATTACAACCTCGTGACTGTTTGATTTCAAAGTCTCGGTGACTGTTTTAAATATTGCATGACAGAAGCTCTTTGGGTTTGGATGTGAATAGACGATCAGGTGCTTCATTTTACCCCCCTTATTAAAGATAATATTTTGTGACTTGTCTCTGATACTTGTACCATATGTTATGTTAAAAGTTCAGACATTTTTTTAATCATTACGGATTGAAATCTTGCATAAATGGACAAAATTAGAAAAACAATGTTACAGGAAGAAGTAAATCACGGGTATGAACCCCAAAGCAAGCTTTGGAAACAGATACCGCAGCAAGCTGCGGAGTATTATACCCATGCTTATGCAGGATAGTTCAACTAACAGATATTACTATGTTACGCTTGTAATATCTGAGTTTCATTAAATTGGAGTTTCACAATAAAAGAATCCGAATACCGTTTAAAATCTTCTGTATGCCAAGAAATTAGACCTGCCCCCTCGTCCTTTGGGCATGAA
>JAPLDV010000153.1 GCA_026391235.1 Bacteroidia bacterium
TCTACCTCAATTATGTAAGGGATATCAAGGACGCTCAGGTTTATATCATCTTAAGCTTTCAGAGAACCGGTTCGGGGGGCAAGGAGTACTCTTATTTCCTGATCGGCCAGGAGCTGTTTGCAGGCATGAAGGATACACTGGTTTTTAGGAGTTCACCGGATAATACCGAAGACCAGATCCGGGAAGGACAAGTTCAATTGTTAAAGCAGGGTTTTATGCGTTATGTAATTGCCACTCCCCTCGCAAAGCATATCCTTGTATCATTTACCGAGCCTATGTCGGCTGAAGTCACTACCGATAAATGGAACAGCCGGGTATTCAGCGCCAGTGTAAACGGAATGCTGAACGGGCAAAAAGCATATAGCTCCAACGAGATATTCAGCAGCCTTTCAGCCAGCCGGACCACATCGGAATGGAAAACGGATTTCAGCGTTGACTATAATCATAATTTCGACAAGTTCCTAATTGACGATCAGTGTTTCAAAGGACCGGCTGCTGTTGATGCTGCTAACCTCTTGATCGTCAATTAGGAACTTGTCACTCGAATAACCACTATCTTTGTCAGATGGAAAACAATCCAACAGGCATTTTTTTCGATAAGCTTGCACAGGCTATTGATAGCAAAGAGCTGATTAAACTGGTTATCAGCAATCAGAAAATCAAATCTTCAGATCTTCAGAGTATAATTGTCACCATCGCTCAGCTGAAACGCGGGTACCGGCTTAATTTTGTTTACCGGCATGCTACAAAAGATATTACCAAGAACTATGAGTTTGCCGAAGGGATCGAGCTACTTAAAAGAGCCAATCGAACGGATTTTAATAATGCCGACCTGTTCAGCAACCGCGAAAACGCTTCGCTTGTCACGACACCATCGGGGAAAGTAAAGATCAGCACGCATGAACCTACCCTGCAACCGGTTACCCTATTTCATCACGACAGAACAAAGGAGCGGCTGATCAACACCGTTGGCAATATCTATCTGAGAGAGCTGGGAATTACCAATGCTAATTGGGAGGTCCGGCGGGAAATGAGCGATAAGTATAAACAAATTAACCGTTATATCGAACTGATAGAACCTGAGATAAAGGAACTTGCACTACATTCTGATTATCATGTTGTTGATATGGGATCAGGCAAAGGGTACCTGACTTTCGCCCTTTATGATTATCTCGCAAATAATTTGGAAAAAATTCCATTAATGACCGGCGTTGAATTCAGGGAAGATTTAGTAAAATCCTGCAATTTAATTGCGGAATTATCAAAATTCGATCATTTAAATTTTATTTCCGGCACCATTGAAAAGGTTGCAATAAATAAAATCGATATTTTAATTGCTTTGCATGCATGCGATACTGCCACTGATGATGCTATTTACAGAGGAATTACTTCCAATGCTTCATTAATTGTTTGTGCTCCCTGCTGCCATAAGCAAATCAGAAAAGAATTAAATGTGACCAATGAGCTGAATCATATTGTTAAATACGGAATCCTGAAGGAACGTCAGGCTGAAATAATTACCGATACTATCAGGGCAATGATCCTGGAAGCTTACGGATATAAGACCAAAGTATTTGAATTCATTTCAACAGAGCATACCCCTAAAAATGTGATGATCATTGGCCGGAAAACGGCTAATGAAAATCCCGGTAAACAGAGAATCTTAAATGACATTCAGGCTATCAAGGAATTTTTTGGGATTACAGAGCATTACCTGGAAGCGCTTTTTCAATCGCATGGACAAGAGCTCTTCTCGAGACAGGCTTAGGGACGTAACCGTCCATGCCATTGTTCATGCATTCTTCCTCATCGAAATAGGCAGTAACGGCAATAATCGGGGTAGGAGGTTTTCTTCCTAAATCTTCCTCAAGAAACCGAATGGCTCTGGTTGTTTGAAATCCGCTTATTACGGGCATTTGAATGTCCATCAGCACGATGTCGATGCACTGCTTTTTAAGGGTGTCGAGTGCAGAAAAGCCATCCGGTGCGAAGTGCAGGGTACAGGGATAATCTTTGAGAAGGCATCCAATTAGTTTTCTGTTTAAAGAGGTGTCATCTACAACCAGAATATCCATGGATGTGTGTGTTTTTGTTAAGTTCATAAACGTACAATAAAAGCGGAAGAATCCAACTGTCCAATATATGCTGCCCTCATACAATCTTTTCCGGGCTTGCGGAAATCACGTAGCCGGGATTAAATTTCCCTTCTTCGGTAGCTCTTGATAATTTTGCCATCTTTCACCAGATCCACATCAACATCGTAACCCTTAAGCAGTTGAAGTTCTTTTTCTGCTGAAAGAAAGTCGGGGGACCAATACGAAAAGAAAATTTGTCCAACGCAGGATTCTCTGGCGCGAACCAGGATTCTTTCGTTCTGAGCCTGGGTATGGGCAAATGAAAGGTCGGTATTCAAATTCATTTTGTTAGTTGCTGTTGCAAATCATTTTAATTGCTTTCACCATCGCCCTATCACCGGTTTTCAGGATAATCCTGGCCGTATAAATGCCCGGGCTGAAATGCACTGATGCCAGGCTGATACTATATTGGCCCTCCGTCTTTTGCTCATCGGATATTTGCATGACCTTTTCGCCCAGCATGTTTAGTATTTCAATGGATACCTTGCCCGATTTGGGTATAAAATAGCTGATCGTGGCCTGGCTGCTGAATGGGTTCGGATAGGAGGTAATGGCCGGAATTCCTTTGTCGCCGCTATCTTCCCCGAAGGTTTCAATTCCCGTCCCCAGATTAACCGTTACCGGGAATGCTGCAGATACTGCCCCTGTATGGCACCCGTTAAATCCGGCAACCGTGACTACACCGCTGATGGCGCTGCTGCCATAGGAAACCGTGATGGAGGCGGTATTTCCCCCGCTGCTGATTTCAGCTCCAACCGGCAGCGACCAGTTATAACCGGTTGCATTGGTGATCGGGGATACACTGTAAACCACGCCTGCCTGTCCCTGCGTAACAGTGCCGCCCCATAGGCTGTTTACCGTTCCGGCAGCATCCGGAACCGGACTTTCGGTAACCGACCCGTTTACAAAGTACGAACTCTGCGGACTATCGGTCAGGATGATTGATGCGGATGGGGGGCCCTGGTATTCACAGGAAGTCCCGTTATCGGTCCAGGTAAGTGCCGCGGAGCCACCCGAATAATTGAAAGTCAGTGTAAATAAAACCGAGCCGGCCTCCAGGGTTATGCCTTTCCCTCCCGATGGAACAGACCCATTTACCGAGATGGTCCCCGGCGTTGGATTATTGACCGTTAATCCCGAAAATTCCGGATTGGTTCCCGAAGACTGAAATGTCAGAACCGCAGGATCATATTGCATGGTGAGCATAACTGCCCCGATATCGATAAAGGAATAAACCATCACCGGAACATCAACGGATGAACCCACACAGGCCTTCACCACCGCAGCTTTGGTTAAGGGAGCCTCCCGGGGTGAGCTTAATGAACCACTGAAATAATAAGCGTCGGATGGAAGGTCATTGAGTACACCTCCGTTCTTATCCCACCACTGGCAGGATGAGCCCTCATTAACCCAGGTAATTGCGATGGGTCCGTCGCTGATTCTCGCAAACGTAATATTAAAAATAAGTGTGTTGTCGGGCAGGCTCACTCCGGGCCAGATATACCAACCAAGGGCAATCACCCCCGAAATGCCCAGGTTCGAAGCCAGGTTTCCACCCAGAAGCGGCCCCGTGGTAACAGCCACGGCCGTAACCCGGGCAGCGTCGTAGTTGAGTTTCAGATTACAGCTTCTGATATCGTTGAAATTCGAAACGGTAACCGGTACGGTAATTACTGACCCGTCGCTGACCACGGTCCCGGCAATGACGATTGGAGCATTTTGCGCATACATGCTGCTGCCTGTCAGAAACATGATGCAACAGAATATGGAAATTTTCTTTTTCATGGGGCAGTAATTTTTGAAGTTCTCTTTTTGAAAAATAAAAAGAGAACGGGAGGAGTTTCCTCCCGTTCCCTCTTAATCAATTACTTTGTATTCACGATTTTGATGGTTTGAGTCAAAACCGAATTATCAGTAATCAATCTGATCGTGGCATAATACAAGCCCGAATTCATTGTATGGGCATCCATCATAAAGGAATGGTTTCCTGCAGTTTGCGGCTGGTTAACCACTTGCTTCACTATCCGTCCGAGCATATCCCGGATTTCCAGGATCACCTTCCCTTTAACCGGCAGGCTATAGGCGAAGTTGGTGACTCCGCTGAACGGGTTGGGATAATTGGCAAAGGCCAGCAGTTCCGACAGCGGATTCAGGTTGATCGGCAATGAGGATGCTTTGATGACACGGATTCGCAAGGAGGCATCACTGATCACTTTATAGTTCTGATCGGCCAGTTCGTGAGTACCAGCTGATCCTGAGTTCGTCGCCCAGAACTGCATATTGAACGGGAACATTTCGGTCGCTCCTCAGATAAACACCTTCAACGGATACCTGATCCGACGGATAATCCATGATCAGGGATATTGCGCCTACCTGCAGGTTCGATTCCGACGTTACCGGGAGTTCAAATTCTGCGGCATTGGCAACCTGGGTAGTCTCGCTGTAGTTGAGCTCAAGCGTACGCGGGGCTGATTTCAAACCGGTGAAACTCCCGTTAAAGTCGCCTGTGACCAGGCCGTAGAAGTCCTGAGTGAGGTTTGTGTTCAAGACAGTAATGACCGGATTGCCGGCGGCACCCGGATTGGCACTGATGGTTTCGCCTGCTTTCCAGAATGACCAGGGTGGCGTAAAACCGGTAGTGAAGGCACTAAGGAAGTAGCCTTGAATCGCTGCGGCATCGTTGGATAGCAGTGAAAGGTCGTTATCGACATCACCGGCCAGAAACTTAGCCTTTTGGATCGGATAAGGGGAAACTCCCCAGAAGTTCACCTGGGCAGCATCGGTGGCATTGATACCACCGGGAGCTTTGCTGGAAGTGATGATCACCTCGTAGGGACCGGAGCATACACCGGTGAAGGTATAAACACCTAACGAATTGGTTGTTGTTACAAGAGCCCCCGGATTCATCGTAACAGTCACGTTCATCGGGGTGAGGTTGGAATCAAGGTACTTAACCGTGCCGGAAACCGTAAGGCCGGAAACGGTAACTGTCTGAGGTGCCGTATTGGTAAGCCCGCTGCAATCTGTTACCGTCCAGGTGACTGTTGTCACACCCAATGGATAAGTTGTCGAAGGATGATCATTCGTCACAAGCAGACTACCCGTCGGCGTGCAGTTGTCCGATACGGTCGGTGAACCGAGGGCCACGCCGGTTGCATTGCAGCCCGAATTGGTCGGGACCGCTACGTTTGCGGGAGCCGTAATCAACGGAGCCGTAATATCGTCAACCGTATACACATAGGTCCAAACCGTTGATTTCGGCTGGTAATCGGTATAGGTATAGGTATAGGTTACCGTACCTTCACAGTTGACTATACTGCTGGTCATTACCGGTACCGGAGTTGGGATAACTGTTCCGCAAGCGTCGGTTACTACCGGCACACTGGCTGGTACTACTGCATCTGAAACACATTGTACCGTGCTGCCTCCCGGGGTACCAACAACAGGTGCGGGTTGATCCTGAAGCACCAATTCAACTGAAAGGGTTCCTGTACATCCGTTTGCTGCTGTAACCAGGACAGTATAAGTTCCAATTGCCAATCCGGATGGATCTTCTATTGCAGATATGAATCCGCCAGGACCTGCCCATGCAAATGCGAACGGACTAACCCCGGCTCCTACCGACAAATTAATGCTGCCGGTGGGCACCAGTGGGCAAGCAATGTCAACATGCGTCTGGGTTAATGCCAGGTCAACACAGGCGGCACAAGGAACTAAAGGTTGGAATCCCGGTGTTGTTGGAGCTGCATCATCCCCGCTGGTTAACCAAGGCAAATAAGTTACCGCACCGCTGATTTTTAAAGCCACGGCGGCAGCTACAGTTGTGCCGTACCAGTTGCAGGTTGCGGCAATTGTAGCTGTAGTAGTATTCCTAATACCATATCCGGTGGCTAACAGTGAATTATTGTTTACAAAAGTTGTGGTAGCTTCATGTGTGTTATACGGTTGAATTAACACTGCATCAATTACGCCGCTAATGAGGTTGTTGGCAATTTGTGTTCCGGTTGCTTTACCAAGAACCCTGATACCAAATTCACCTGTTAAACCCTCAGCATTTGAAATTGCGTTACCTGAAATAACAGCATTTGTTATATCACCACCCGTTCCGTTACTTGAGTTATTCCAGGTAGAAATACCACGTCGATTTGGCTTAAGGTTTAAAAGGATGTTATTAGATATCGCTACATCTGTAAAGCCACCCAGAGGAGTTCCACCAGTGTAAGAACTTGCAACAGAGATTCCAGCACCTCTTTGATTGGTTGTTCCCCAGCCCATGTCGATGGTGTTGCCTGAGATTAATTGCTTCTGAGTATTATGGCTTCCACCATAATTCATCATGAAGATTACGTCACTTGCGCTAAAGTCTTTTAGAGGATTTTGGTAGAGAAAGTTGTTGGTGATCTCGGTCGGTCCCATCCATTTTTCAATGAGAATAGGGTTATCGCTTCCGCCAAAAACTTTATTGTTGTCAAATACAAGTTTTGGCGTTGTAACTGTGAAATATCCCGCAATGAGCCCATAGTTTATCTTAGCAGTTTGCGTGGCAGACTGTACACCCCAGATTTCATTGTTGGATATGGTAATGGTACCCGGACCGGTTAGAGTTCTAATATTAACACCGTTAGAGGCTACACTTGAAGCGGGCCCGGTTTTGATGGTAAACCCATCAACCTTTACATCTCCGCTCAGGTTATGTATATACACGATATCCCCTGCAGTGGTATTCAGTGAGCGGTCAACAATGGTATTTGCAGGGCCCTGACCCAGGACCTGAATGGATTTGGCAATGTCCATTGAACAATCGAAATTCCCTGGTCCCACATTTACCGTCCACCCCGTCGTACCTGCAGCATCAATCCCACGCTGTATCTGCGCATCAGGATAACCTGGAGCATCAAAGCTATTTGCAGTAACATAGGTATTGACCGTATTCACATACACGAAGCCCAAGGTTGGATTATCAATTTCGTGGTAGATCATGTCCTCAAGGCTAAATAGGTCTGTCAAGGGCATCGCGGATGGCAAAACGCCATAGAAAGTGCAGGCTCTTGCATCAATGTCTTGGGTTGATGCATTAACAATTTGATTTCCAAATCCGGCAGCGGCTGCGGAAGCTCCGAAGATTTCGGCTCCCATAGTCAGGGCTCCGGTAACTCCATATGCATAGTAGTTCTGGTCATTGTTTGAAAGGTTATTTCCTCCCGTAAGGGCTACTGAACCACTTTGATATAATAGGATCCCGGTACCACAGTAATTATCAGGATGTCCCGTCGAAAAGAACGAGTTGCCTGAAACTGTATTCCCGGTTAATGTGGCAGTAGCTCCCCTGCTTATCTGTATTCCATTCTGTCCGATTACTGCTGTTGTTCCGGCCCCTGTAATAATATTATTTGATATCGTGGCATTGGATCCTGTATTGTCCACAACAATTGCCCCTTTTTGATAACCCGTTATCAGGTTATAGGCAATTGTTGCAGTACCGGTAGTACTCCAGACGTTGCGTCCAACCTGAATGGCAATTCCGTTCTGGCATCCGCTGAATGGATTGTCGCGGATGTCGAGAATCTGGTTATGGTGAATGTTTGCAGTTGCTCCATCCCTGACAAAGATCCCTCTGCCCATGGATCCGCAAGCCGTTGGTCCCGGACCTTTTATGGTTAAGCCGGAAATTTCAGCATTGACTCCCGATCCGGTGACCAGAACGATATTGGAAAGCGGATCTGAAGCAGCCGGTAAAGTTGCCGGTGCCTGAATAAAGGTTGTCAGCATTTCACCGGCTTTACCCTGCAGGTGAATACTCTTATTGATTTTGACTGCTTCGGGGTAAATTCCCGGGCTGCATTCAATGTCATGTGTGTTTAAGGTCAGCGGATCATTAATGGCATCCTGTATCTTGCAATATTCCCGCAAGGTATTGAGGTTTTTAACCGGCCTTGCAGGAATTGTCACTCCCTGGTCAATGAAGCTGCCCACGTATACTGGTTCTCCACCCGGTCCTGCATATTCGCAATCTCCAGGCTCCGTGCTCCAGGTTAAGTTAGTTGAGGCAGTAGAAGGAGTAAGTAATTTAAAATGCAGGGTAAATAAAACAGCATTAGGATCAAGGGTAATTCCATCGTTGCCCAGGCGGGACAGCCGGAATTGTCCGGCAGCAGGCAAATTTGAACTGGCTCCGGTAAGTGCCGAATTAATTGTAACACTATTGTATTCAAGAACCGCAGGAACATAATTTAATACCAGCGAAACAGCCCCAACGTTAGTGAAATCCAGAACGGTTACGGGTACATCAATGAAACCGCAGCCCAGCGAAGACACTGTTGCATTCTGTATCTTTGTGGTTCGAGTGGGCGTTCCGGTAACCTCAATCCTGCCCCAGGTAAGAGTTTGTGAAGCCGGGTCCAGGAAATTCCCTAAACCCATGAAAACATAAACCGAGGACAGGTCTATATCTGATACTGGAATACATTTGTCACTCCATTGGCAAATTTTCTCCAGGCATCGGGAGAATTGTTCATAGCTATATTGTAAACCCAATAAGCCCCTTCAATTTGAGCGGCAGACTTATGCATCCTGAACCACATCTCGTATGTATATGCGTGATATCCAGTTGGCAGAATCCTTAATCGGAAATCGTACTTATTTAACTCCGATGCTAATGTAGGTGTTGCACTTGGGTGTCTGGGATTTGGAATTACATAACTTTCGTTATTATAATATGGACCGTCAGCTGGTCCGTCAATTTTACCGCCTGTTGTTTTCCTGTACCAGTCCTGGGTGCCTTGGTGTCGTGAATCGTCCGATGTCCTAAGGGTCGCATCAGGTCCTACTGTCGAGAGAGCATGACCATCCCAATCAACACCGACTGCAATTTCCTGATTCAGTATGTTGCAAAAAATGCTGTTATTCTCAGGGTCAATGCTCGTCATGCTATTTATTTTACTTACACCTGGTATTGCTACTCCTTTTGTCGACCAAATATTAGCCTCCGTGAAAAGGGATACATCAATATCATAATAAGTGACATCGATCCCGCCTGGCGCATTGACATTGAAAGTCGAAGCGGAGAATTGGCCCTTGCCGCCCCAGCCGCCAAAAGCGCCTGTCAGGCTTCCCCCGGGCAAGGTGTAGGTCCCTTGACCCTGAGCAATCATGCCGATCAGAAGAAATGTGATCAGCATTAAGTTCGTCAATGATTTTTTCATATTGTTTTGTTTTAGATGAATAAAAGTTTAATTCTCTCTAAATATTTATAACCAAAGTTCCACCAGAAAATGCCCCCGGTCAATACGGATATTTACCCGTTATTGCGCTGTTGATGGAGACCGTGATTTGCGGAAAACACGTAACCGGGAGTTCCGCGGAAAAAGTGAGTGCTATTTTTAAAATTAAAAGGAAACGGGAGGAGTTTCCT
>JAPLDV010000102.1:0-1234 GCA_026391235.1 Bacteroidia bacterium
GATGGAAGGTAGGGGAAACCAGCTGACTGAATCGGTAAATGAAACAATCCGCTTGCTGTCTTCAGATAAGGATGGTTTTTTTCTGATGATCGAAGGTTCGCAGATCGACTGGGGTTGCCATGCCAACGATATTAATTACCTGGCTACCGAAATGGTTGATTTTGATATGGCAGTTGGAGCCGTACTGGATTTTGCTGATTCAAATGGTGAAACGCTGGTCATTGTTACAGCTGACCATGAAACAGGAGGATTAGGGCTGAACGGCGGAAATCTTGCCACCGGTGAAATCAAGGCTGGATTTACCGGTACAGGTCATACCGGAGTTATGGTTCCTGTTTTTTCGTATGGCCCACGTTCAGAAGCATTTACTGGCATTCAGGAGAATACTGACCTTTTCTATAAGATGATGGATGCATTTGGATTCAGGAATAAAAAATAATCTTAGATATGACAAATCAAACCAACCAAAAAGCCATTGCCCTGGTTGCCCATAATGAAAGGAAAAATGTTCTTCTGGAATGGGTTAAAAATAACAGGGAAGAATTGATGAAACATAAACTAATCGGAACCACAAACACCTCCCGGTTGTTAAACTCCGTGCTTGAAATGGACATTGAATCTTTTGGACATGGACCAAACGGTGGAGATATCCTGCTGGCTGCTAAAATATTGCATAATGAGGTTGAGAAACTGATATTTTTTGTCGACCTGCAAACCCCCCATGGTCATGAACATGATATTCAGACCTTGATTCGCACTGCCATCATCAACAATATCCCAATAGCATTAAATCCCGCAACAGCAACTTTGATCATAAATGAATGTAACCCGGCTTAGCGGTCCGGTGTTTTCCTGGGGGCATTCCCGGCCGTTCAACGATTTGTCGGGTTATCTCAAGAGTAAATTCGGTACCCGGATTCAGAAATTATCAATCGATGCCGGATTTACCTGCCCCAATCGCGATGGATCAAAAGGTACCGGGGGTTGTACTTTTTGCAATAACAAATCCTTCAATCCAGCATATTGTTCCCCTGAAGTATCAGTAAGTCAACAGATAAAACAGGGGATGGCTTTTTTTTCAGCGAAATACCAGAATATAAAGTACCTGGCCTATTTCCAGGCATATACAAACACTTATGCCTCGATCGACCATTTGATCAGTCTCTATACCGAAGCTCTGAGCTATCCGGGGATTTCCGGAATTGTAGTCGGTACACGTCCAGATTGTATAAAT
>JAPLDV010000102.1:1251-3793 GCA_026391235.1 Bacteroidia bacterium
TGGATTATTTCGGGGAATTGGCCAGAAACCATTATGTTTCTGTTGAATACGGAATTGAGTCGACTTTGGGAAAGACACTGGACAGAATCAATCGTGGTCACAACTACATGGAAAGTGTTGATGCGATTGTAACAACTGCTAATCGTGGAATCCATGTCGGTGCCCATATCATTCTTGGCTTACCCGGAGAAACAGTTGAGGATATGCTGAACCATTCCCGGAAATTGAGTCAGCTCCCGCTTAATATGTTGAAGATTCACCAGTTGCAGATATTACGGGGCACAAGAATGGAATCTGAGTATTTGAGTTCTCCCAAAGACTTTGTAACTTTTACTTCCGATGAATATATCGATTTGGTTATCCGGTTCCTTGAATTGCTGAATCCGGATATTGTTGTGGAAAGGTTTGCAAGCGCATCTCCCCCCGACTTGATCGCGGGAAAGCGATGGGGTATGAAGAATTTTGAAATCGTTTCGAAAATCGAAAAGAAGATGATCTCAGGAAAAACCTGGCAAGGCAGGCTTTTCAGTTTATAATAATCCTGTGTGAAAACCTGAAATATATCAGAAAGTATCCTACTACCAGAAGTGCCCCTGCAGCGGATACCAGAAACATAACCCTGAGGGACCAAAGAGTCCATAATATGCCGCTGAGAGTGGATGCCAGCAATGTACAAAGGCTCGCTAAACCGGTATAAAACCCCAAAGCTGTTGCAGTATCCCCTTTCCCTGATAGGTTGGTTATCATTGCTTTGGATATGCCTTCTGTTGAACTAGCATAAATTCCGTACAGAACAAATACAATAGCCAGCGCCCCGGTACTGCTTAGGAAACCGAATAGCCCATAAACCGCTGCAAATAGAATAAGGCCAACCACAAGAACACGTTTCTGGCCAATACGGTCAGATAATCGGCCAATCGGGTAGCTGGTGAGGGCATAAACAAGGTTGTAGAAAATATAAAAAGCGATCACCTGGGTATCTGAATATCCTTTTTGCTTAAGTCCAAGAAGTATAAAAGCATCTGAGCTATTGATGAGGGTGAATGCCAATAAGCCAATAATCACAAACTTGTACGTGGAACTTGAACATTTCCAATAGGCCAGAAATGCAAAAAAAGATTTTCCTGTCGGTTTGACTTCTGGTTTGTGTAAAGAATCTTTTATTAAAAATGTAAATAATACGGCAAGGATCCCAGGAATAACCGAGATAACAAACAGAAACCTGTAACGTTCAGGAAGGAAGTATAGAACGAGCAGGGCAATAAACGGCCCGATTGCAGCTCCAACGGTATCCAGGCTTCTATGAAAGCCAAATACCCGCCCCTTCGTTTCAGGTGTTGAATGGTCGGATAGAAAAGCATCCCTTGCGCTGGTCCTGATCCCTTTTCCGAGCCTTTCAAATGTTCGCATCAGGAATATCCATACCGGTAAGGTCAACAACGCCATCAATGGCTTTGCTAAAGCACTAAAAGCATAACCCAGCCGAATAAAGGGGACGCGTTTACCTAAACGGTCAGACAAGTGACCGAAGTAGCCTTTGGAAATTCCGGCAAATGCTTCTACAAAGCCCTCAAGGATACCAATACCGACAATAGTAAACCCTATGGATTTCAGATACATTGGCATAATTGGGTAGAGCATCTCGCTGGCTATGTCAGTCAGGAGACTGACCAGAGATACAATCAAAATCGGGCGTGTGATGATCCGACTGGTAGTATTCAGCTCAATGTTCGAAAGGTTCCGCATGAATAGTTATCTGAACATTATCGAAAGTCCGCTGGATCTCACTTTCAATCTGGTTGCAAAAATCATGAACCTGCTCGAACGGCAAATTAAGGGGCATTTCGATGTGAAAATCAATAAAACGATAATTCCCTGCTCTTCTGGTTTTAACATCATGATGTTTAACGTCCATCGCTATAAAAATCTTCCTTAACTTTTCGAGTTCTTCCGGATCCCAAGCTACATCCAACAGTGGAAAAAAAGCTCTTTTAAGTAATGCAAAGGACTCCCGAATGATGAGAATGGCAACCATTATCGCAACTACCGGGTCGAGCCAATGCAATTTGGTGATCCACATCAATATTAAACCTGCTGCTACGCCGAGGGAAGTATACACATCGGTTTTCAAATGAAGAGCGTCAGCTTCAAGTGCCACAGAATGGGTAGCTTTGGCCGTTTTATAAAGTTTGCGTGATACTATTGTGTTAACGCCGGCGGATATCAGCATAACCAAACTGCCTATGCCAAGGGATTCAACCGGCTGAATATCAATCATTTTTTTTACAGCTTCATATATGATCCAACCTGCAGCCAAAAAGATCAATAAGCCTTCAACAACCCCCGAAACATTTTCAATTTTCGCATGACCATAATTATGTCTTTCATCGGATGGTGTATCTGATATCTTCACAGCAAAAAAGGCGATAATGGAGGCAAGCAGGTCCATCGAAGAGTGGATCGCTTCCGAAATGATACTGACAGAACCACTCAGAACACCCGCAAATACTTTAAGCAGAATCAGAAAGGAATTTGAAAAAAC
>JAPLDV010000417.1 GCA_026391235.1 Bacteroidia bacterium
AATCATTGCCATCACGGATGAGAAAAAAGGTGCACTGCGAAAACTCGCCAACCAGTTGGGTTACAAAACCTTTGTTATTCCTGATGATGTGGGCGGCCGCTATTCGGTTCTCAGCCCGGTTGGACTGGTTCCGGTTGCCATTGCAGGATTCTCTGTCGGAGCCATGCTCGAAGGTGCCCGCGAGATGATGAATGCCTCGGAAAATGATATGAGCCTTGCTACCGATCCCGTGGCTCGCTATGCTGCGGCCCGGAATGCTTTCTACAATCAGGGCAAAGGAACAGAGGTTCTCTGCAGCTTTAATCCTGAGCTCCACTATATTGCCGAATGGTGGAAACAACTGTTCGGCGAAAGCGAAGGCAAAGAAGGCAAAGGTATTTTCCCGGCTGTCGCCGAATATACCACCGACCTCCATTCGATGGGGCAATTTATGCAGGAAGGACCGAGAAATCTATTCGAAACAATTCTGATACCCAAAGAAGCCGGCGACGATTTGCAAATTCCGGAAGATCATCAGGATCTCGACGGATTGAATTTTCTGGCTGGCCGGGAATTATCGTATGTGAATGAAGCCGCCTGCCATGGCACCACCCTCGCACACGTGGCTGGCGGAGTCCCGGTAATCAGGATTCTTTTCGATCGGGTCGATGAAAACAGCTTGGGAAGCCTTTTCTATTTCTTCGAAAAAAGTTGTGCAATAAGCGGTTACGAATTAAGTGTCAACCCGTTCGATCAGCCAGGAGTGGAATTGTATAAAAATAATATGTTCCGCTTGTTAAAAAAGCCCGGCTATTGATTCTTTTGCTGAAGCATCCAGATGGCATCCTTGCTTATCTGCTCATCTACTGATATTTTATTAATGAGGGCCTTTTCACGGATCTGTTTCATCCACAAGGTATCTTTCAGAATATTCATCCGGAAATAGCCGGCATCATGGGGAATTTTACCCGCCTGATCAGCCTGCCAGAACAGATAATCAGCATGGGCGGTAAGTTTCTCCTGCATCAGAGTACCCGAATAATCCGCCTGCTGCTGAATATCATCAAATAATGTAAAATACCTGACTATTTCACGCATAAAATCATACCGGTATTCCATTATTGCATCAGGATAATAATACCGATATAAAACATCGGTAAAATCCCAGTCGAACCGGTGATAGAAGCGCTCGGTAACCATAATCAGAACCAGATCCATCCCTTCAACCGTTTCCGGGACATTCAGCGAGCCGGTATCCTTCGGAGCCTTCCAGCTATCCGGGTAAATGTTGTTGTTGTAATACCAGAAAGCTTCATTGGCAAAAGCCCCGGCGGGAATCTTAGCTTCGAGAACGTTAAAATAATAGCTGTCGGATATTACAAGTACCCTGGGTTTTCGAATGGAATCTTTCGCGGCAAAATGGAAAACAGGATAGGCCATTTTCGGATGCCTGGGAGCCATCATCAGGTTCATGACATTTACCACGTCGCTATCGGTATCGCGCAAACTATCAGATAATTCCACGCGATCAATGATCAGGTCGGGAACAGTCAGATGAAGAGTTCCGTTGATAAATCCAAGAAGGGTGTCGGCTGCCAGAACCATGCCACCGTTCGACCAGTGAGTCCCCCCTTTGGGATACAAGGGATAAGGAGCTGAACTCTTTTTATCCTTAAACAACCGGTTGAGGTCGAGTAACGGAATCCCATTTTGATCAGATTCTCTTATAATAGCTTGATAATTAGTGTTTTCCGACTTAAACCGCATGAACCTTGATGGTATCATTTCAGGATGATAAGTGGCTTTCCCCGGTTCCAGAATGATGGCAATCTTAACACCCAGCTTTGCAAGGGTATCAGAAACCTGTTTCAGGCGATTAAACTTCTGATTCCAATAATAATCACCCAGATAGTCACGGCCGGTATAGGACCGGATATAATCTGATTCAAACAGATAACGGTGCTTTCCAACAACCACCCCGGAAGCATTAGCCTTATTGTAAATGATATATTCAAGTTGATTTTTGAGCCTGATCAAAGCCGGTCGAAATCCTAAATGCTCTTCAGTGGCACGGGTGAACTGAACCTGAAATTTGTCGGCAAACCAGCTTTTTACGCTGAACCTGGGATAAACGGCGGGATTGGCCTGTCCATCAAGGCTTTTCAACTTGAACAGGCCATATTTCTGCTGGAACACCGGTGCAAGGAGGATGAGCATCAGAAAAAGGAAGGTCGCCGTTTTCAGTTTCTGGTTCATGATTTAAAACCGGAAATAAATAAATGGATTAAAGCCGGAAGTGGTTAAGGAAGCCATGCAATATACCAGCAGGATAATTGCAATCAAGCCGCCAACCCAGGTTTTCCGGGTAGAATAGGGAACTTTCAGCTGTTTTTCCTGCCAGCCCTCGATTCCCCGGATGGTGCCGAAAAAGCCGAAGAAAGCAGCGAGTAACAGGATAACCCAGAACTGTGTATCAAATCTCCAGGCCGGGAACCCTCCATCAAAGGAGAACATCTTTTTAAGATATAAGCCAGCCTGATGCAGATCGGTGGACCGGAAGAGCACCCATCCTACCAGGGTAATCAGGTAGGTAAGAATGACCGAAGGAATTTTCCCGATTCTTGCCGTAAACCGGATCAGGAAAAGCCGGTCGAGAACCAGGAACAGACCATGAAATCCACCCCATACCACAAAATTCCACGCCGCCCCGTGCCACAATCCTGATATCAGAAAAACCAGCCACAGATTTAAAAAGAGCCTGGCTTTGGTTTTTACGCGGCTCCCGCCGAGAGGGATGTATAGGTAGTCCTTCATCCAACGGCCCAGCGTCATGTGCCACCGGCGCCAGAATTCAGTAATATTCCTGGAGATATAGGGATTGTTGAAGTTCTCGGGAAAAGTAAACCCGATCATCTTCCCAATTCCGATAGCCATATCTGAATATCCCGAGAAATCATAATATATCTGGAATGAATAGGCGATAATACCGATCCAGGCGATCGGGGTTGTTACATTTAGCGGACCGAGTGCAAAAATTCGATCAACCTCAGCACCCAGAACATTGGCAATCAGTACCTTTTTCGCCAGCCCGATGATAAACCGGAACATTCCCAGCAAACGGTTATCGGTTGTTTCAGAAGCCCTTCGGTCGACAATCTGATCGGCGATTTCATGATACCGGACGATCGGACCTGCAATCAGTTTAGGGAATAAAATAATATACAGCTGGTAATCCCAAAATCGGGTGAGAGGAGGCTGCACACGCCGGTAAACATCCACAACATAAGTAACCGTTTCAAAAGTATAGAACGATATTCCGATTGGCAGGATCAGCTTGGACCAATGTATGCCATTGATTCCGAAAGCTTTGAGCAGGACATCGAAATTCTCGATGAAGAAATTGGAGTATTTGAAATAGAACAGAAGTCCGAGGTTGACCGAAACCGACAATGTCAGCAGCAGCCGGCGATGGAGTTTACTTTTAGATGCGGCCATCCATTTGACCAGGTGGAAATCGAGGAAAGTGGTGCTAAGGATCACAAAAATGAACTTCGGGGCACCCCAGCTATAAAAGAAAATGCTAGCGAAAAGTGCCAGCCAGTTCCTGTATTTATTGGGAATGAGGAAATATGCCAAAAGGAAAACCGGTAAAAACCAAATCAGAAACAAACTGCTGCTGAATACCATATTCTTACCGGTTTACCCGAAGGTATATTTATTTGATGTGCGTTTGAACGAAATCTCGCAAAACTCCTGTCAGGTCCGGTAATCCAATCTCCTGCAAATCATAGAAAACTCTGGTATTAGGCTTTTTGATCCGTATGATCCGGTTCAGATCAATCGGAGTGCCGATAATCACCGAATCACAATCGGTTTTATTTATAGTGGCTTCCAGGTCTTTTAACTGCTGTTTACCATAACCCATCGCCGGCAGCAATCTGCCGATGTTCGGATACAATTCGAATGTTTCTGATAATTTGCCAACGGTGAACGGCCTCGGGTCCACCTCTTCTGCTGCTCCGAATTTGCGTGCGGCAACCACTCCGGCGCCAATTTTCATCTCCCCGTGGGTAAGGGTCGGGCCATCTTCAACAACCAGAACGCGTTTGCCGCGAATGAGTGACGGATCATCCACCCGGATCGGCGACGCTCCGTCAACTACGATAGCCTTCGGATTAACGGCTGCGATATTTTCACGAACTTTCTGAACATCCTCCGGACGGGCAGTATCGATCTTATTGATAACCACCACGTCGGCCAGCCTCAGGTTAACCTCGCCGGGGTAATACGATAATTCATGACCGGCACGATGCGGATCAACAACTGTAATCGTAAGGTCAGGCTTGTAAAAAGAGAAATCATTATTCCCGCCGTCCCATAAAATCACATCGCATCCTTTCGGATCTTTTTCGGCTTCACGCAGAATAGCCTCATAATCAACACCTGCATAGATAACGTTTCCGCGAACCACATGCGGTTCATATTCTTCCATCTCCTCAACCGTACATTTGTTCTTTTCCAGATCAGCAACCTCGGCATACCGCTGAACCTTCTGGGCAACCAGGTCGCCATAAGGCATAGGATGACGGACTGCCACCACATTCAAACCCATACCCATGAGAATCTCGATAACCTTTCTCGAGGTCTGGCTCTTGCCGCAACCCGTACGAGATGCCACAACAGCAATAACAGGCTTTACACTTTTAATCATGGTGCCTTTTGGCCCCAGCAGTGCGAAGTTAGCTCCACAGGCATTTACCAATGCGCTGACAGCCATCACCCTTGCGTAAGGCACGTCGCTGTAAGAAAACACACAACTGTCCACATCATATTTAGCTATAAGTGCTGGAAGTTCGTGCTGTGAAAAAATCGGGATCCCATCAGGATATAAATTACCTGCAAGCTCTGCAGGGTATTTACGCCCGTCAATATCGGGAATCTGGGCAGCGGTAAATGCCACCACTTCATATTCCGAATGATCCCGGTAATAAGTGTTGAAATTGTGAAAATCACGACCGGCAGCACCGATAATAATGATTCGTTTCCTCGACATAAAGCCTCCTTAATCTTGTTTTTACCATTTTTTTACTGCCGCAAATATATAAGTTTCGGGCTAACCGAATCATGATATAAATCTATGTTCAGGAAACAATCTGATACCGGTCGGTATCCAGCCTTAAAAAGATAAACAGCATCAGAGTAAATGCCCAGAGGGATGATCCCCCGTAACTAAAAAAAGGCAATGGTATCCCTATAACCGGAACGATACCGATAGTCATGCCGATATTTATGGCAAAATGGAAGAAAATGATCGAGGCTACCCCGTAACCGTAAACC
>JAPLDV010000313.1 GCA_026391235.1 Bacteroidia bacterium
GCTTTTAATATTGATTGATGAGCGACAATCATAAAAATAACCTGACGACAATCATTTTTCACTATTGATGAAAAGATAGGGAGTGGTTTAATTAATCTAAAATGGTAAAAATACTTTTAGATTAAGAGGGCTACGAACAATGACATGTACGAATCAACAGGTGAAAAAACTTATGAAAAGTGAGAAATTATATACACAAGAGATAGCGGCAGCTAAAGCAGGAATGCACGTTCAAACGGCCAGGAAGTATTTGAAATTGAGGAAATTGCCGGATGAATTAAAGAAGCCGCACAAATGGCGAAGTAAGGCAGATATTTTTGCAGACTATTGGGATGAGATCGAACAATATTTGGTAGCATCTCCCGGTTTGCAAGCAAAGACGATGTTTGCTTATTTGCGGAATAAATATCCGAATAAATTTAGTACGGGGCAGTTAAGGACATTGCAAAGACGCTTTCAAGGATGGAAAGCCGAAAACGGAAGGTCGCAGGAAGTGATTTTCAGGCAAATACATGTTCCCGGAGTCCAAAGCCAATCTGATTACACAGAAATGAGTAGTCTCAATATAACCATAAACGGGGAGCATTTTAAACATTTATTGTTTCACTTTATGCTGACATATTCGCGCTGGGAAGATGTAGCAATTTGTTATGAAGAAAGCTTTGCCAGTTTGTCGCAAGGATATGAGCGAGCGGTTTGGCGATTAGGGATGGTTGCGCAGGAACATCGCACAGACAATCTCAGTGCTGCGACCAAAAAGGCTGGAGGCGGAAGAGAATTTACCGAGCGCTGGCAAAAGCTGATGGATCACTATGGAGTAAAATCTAGCAGAAATAATCCAGGAGAAAGCCAAGAAAATGGCTCGATAGAAAAGAGTCATGATTTATTTAAAACAGCAGTTGATCAACAACTAATGCTAAGAGGCAGCAGGAACTTTGCCAGCATAGCAGCCTATGAGGAATTTTTAGAGACAGTGCTGATAAGCAGAAATTGTATGAGGAAGGAAGCATTGGCGGAAGAGATAGTAAAGTTGAAAGATTTGCCAGATGACAAATGGAGTACTCCAAAGTTGGTACCGGTCAGAGTCAGCCCATCGAGCGTAGTGCAAATTGACAAAGTAACTTATTCAGTGCCAAGTCGATTGATAAGTTTGTCATTGATGGCGCATGTATATTACGACAAAATATACATATTTTATGGACAAAAGTGTTTGCAAGAAATGCCAAGGTCGCAAAATAAAGATGTTATTGATTATCGGCATATCATAGACAGTTTGATTCGCAAACCGGGAGCATTTGCTAATTATCAATACAAAGAGGCGTTGTTTCCAAGATTATGCTTTCGTCAAGCATATGATGCATTGATCAAGCATTCAAAAACTCGCTGTCACAAGTATTATTTAGAGATTTTACAACTAGCCAAAATGCATGGTGAGCAGCAAGTGGTAGAGGGTTTAACGTTATTGCAAGAGGAGCAAATTACTCCATTACCGGAGGAAATTAAAAAGCTGCTTGATTTACCAATAAAAACTCCAGAGGTAAAAGTGACACAACCAGTGCTGGCGATGTATGACCAATTGCTGATACATGCAAAGAAAATGGAGGTCACCAAATGATCAATATTATTGCCTCAAACTTAGAGACTCATCTTAGACAGCTATGTTTAAGCGCCTTTGCAACGAATTACCAAAAAATAGCTATGGAATGCGAGGATAAGGATCACATAGAATTTTTACGTAATTTAGTAAGCATGGAAACTGAACATCGCTATCAAAAGCGCATAGAGTATTTGTTAAATAAAGCAAAATTGCCGAGGAATAAAACTTTGCAATCGTTTGAACATAAACGTATTAAAGGATTATCTTGGTTGCAGGTAAAACAACTTGCTATTGGTGAGTTTATGGATCGTTACGAAAACATCTTGATCTTTGGTAATCCGGGAACGGGGAAAACACACTTGGCTATCGCTTTGGCACAAGAATGGTGTTTACAGGGCAGAAAAGTACATTATGTTACT
>JAPLDV010000542.1 GCA_026391235.1 Bacteroidia bacterium
CAGCTCATCATGAAAACCCGTGAAATACTTGCGTCGGAAATAACCATCGAACCTGACATTACCGGCCTTCTTGCCTTACGCTCCGACCGTGGTGAACGCAGCCGTCAATGGCTCGATTACCTTAAGGCAGAGGGGAAAGATCTGTTCAGCCGGATCTGGGTATCAGGCATTCATTCGCCTATCTTTACCAGAAAACTGAAAAATTGTGAAAGACTAATCGCTAAGAATCCTGAGATGATTACCCGGCATATTATCGAATCAACAAAAGATGATCTGATTGTATTCGGGATCGGCAATATTCATGGGCTCGGAATGGAACTCCTGAACCATTGGAATAACCAGCATCAGGCCCACTTGAATCTGTAATTTCAACATTCAAAACTGGCCTTCGCCCCGGTCCATGCCGGGGTAACAAGTGCCCCTGTCATCCCCGCGAAAGCGGGGACCTTTTAACGCTACTCTGAACCATGCAATACGAACTCTTCTTCATCGGCCTCCTGCTCTCCCTGGTCTTCATCGCGGTAACCGGATACTACCCGGGCGGAATCATCGTTCCCGGCTACCTGGTATTATATTCCGACCAGCCACTGCGGATAACCGGAACCATCATAGCCGGACTGATGGCTTACCTGATTTACCGTCTGGCCTCCCGTTACTTGATCCTGTTCGGCAAAAGAAGGTTTGTGTTTCTTATCCTGATCAGTGCCGTGCTGTCGTTCTCCTTCTCTTATCTCGTTCCGGTGATCTTTCCGGCATCTCTTGAGCTGAAAATGATCGGCTGGGTGATCCCGGGGCTGATCGCCAACAATTTCGACAGGCAGGGCATCATAGTGACCTTCTCATCAATGGCCATTGTACTGGCTGTGCTCCTGTTTATCAGCAAGATATATTTCTTCTTCTTCTAAAATGATTTCTTCACTCCGTGAAACTCTGTGGTCCTCTGTGCACCTCTGTGTAAGAAAAATTACACAGAGGTGCACAGAGAAGGCACAGAGTTACACAGAGAAAGGAAAAGCCAATCGATTATTTCTTCTGGTCAATGGCCTTATTGGGATCGGATTAATCGTGACAGTATTCTTTCTTTTCAACTTATCCAATGGACAAGAAGTTCCGGAATTGCGCCTTGCAGCTGAGAATATGAAACAATCGTTAACCATCATTAAAGACTATTGCATTCAGCATAAAATCAATAGAAATAATCCGGAAGATCCCCTAAACACCGGTCTGATCGGACCGGAATGGTCGGAGATTACCACTACGGTTGGTGACCCGGAAGCCAAGCGGACGACTATCAACCCCAACTTTGCAGCTTTGATCGCGCATATGCTGCTGGAAGCCGGCGTGAAAAGGGGAGATACCATTGCCATTGGCAGTTCAGCTTCCTTCCCCGCCCTGCTGGTCGCCTCTTTATCAGCAGCGAAAGCATTGGAACTTCATCCTTTTGTCATTATTTCTTTCGGTTCTTCCTCTTTTGGTGCCTCCAATCCGGATTTTACCCTCTGGGACATATACCGGCTTTTGCTGGACCATCAATTTATTGATTTCCTGCCGGTTGCAGTATCGATTGGAGGAGAGGATGATACCGGCTCGGAGTTTGAGAAGGGCATTTCCGGCCGGATACGGCTAAGTTTAGCTGATGCCGGAATCCCGCTGATTGCTGAGAAGGACCTTCAGGAAAATATTAAAATAAGGAACGGCTATTATTTCGCCGGCGGTCTGACAGAGGCGCTGCCATCCCCGCGAAAGCAGGAAACCCAACCCCTGGTAACAGAACTCTTTTCTGCCATCCCCGCGAAAGCAGGAAACCCAACCCCTGGTACAGAACTCTTTTCTGTCATCCCCGCGAAAGCGTGGACCCCTTCCCCCCACCGGCATCTCCATCAAGGCATTCATCAATTCAGGCGGCGGATATGCAAACATCGGCAGCAGTCCTTCCGTTCTGAAAATCAAGCCCGGTCTGGTTAAAAAGGCCCGGATGCCTGCCCCTGAACAGCAGGGCATGATCCATTCAATGCTTAAGAGAAAGATCCCGGTCATCCATCTTTTGTTTATCAAAGGCCTGGCACAGAAATACAACCTCCCCTGGGACCCTGCCTCGCAACCGGAAATCACTGAACAATCGGTTCAGTTTAACGGGAACCGTGATCCCGGAATCTTAATCATCAGCTGTATCGGGCTGCTCTGGTTTATCGGGGTGATGATCCGGTACCGCATGCTATTTAACAGCAGTAAATAACCATCCAAGCTTAATAAATCTTAACCTTTGCAGACTCTGCGGGTACTTTGCGTTCTCTGCGGTAAAAGAAGATTTAACCGCAGGGAACCGCAGAGTTTTTTCGCAAAGATCGCAGTGAAAGAAATCTTGAATAATGTCAGCTAAATTGTAAGTTTAACATCCGAATACTCTATAAAAACCTTTGCTATGAAACGTGTAAACCAGCTTCTCATCCTCATCTTCGCCTGCTCGCTTTTCTCCTTCGCCACCAGCCAGGCCACTGCCCAAACCGCCAGTGAACCGGTTTTATTGACCTCCTGCGGCCAGAGTCCGGGACCGGTACGACTGAAGATCTTCCTGCAGAAGCTCACCATCAGTTTTGATTACAACCTGCAGGCCAAGGCCGACGACCTGATTGCCAAAAAGAAAGAGGGCAAACCGTATAAATCCATCATCATCGTAACCGGTGCCAGCCTGAAAGGGATGGGCGCTGCCGGTGTGTCCATGGATGATGAAATTACCCGCACAAAGGCGTTGATAGCAGAAGCCAAAAAACAGGGAATCAAGATTATCGGTTCGCATATTGAAGGGATGGCGCGACGATCGCAGGGTGCCTCAGCCGGTGATAATACCGATGAGATGTCGATCGATGCCGTTTGCAACGTATGCGACCTGATGATTGTCAAGAAGGAGGGTGATTCCGATGGCCGTTTCACCACTATTTCCAAAGGGAAAAATATCCCGCTGATCCTCTTCGAGATGAACACGGAAATCGAGGGGGTATTGAAAAAAGTTTACAATAAATAAACACCATCAACGTGGACATGTACGCTTCTGCAGCCATTATCCTGGGGGTGATGGTCCTGGTTTACTTCCTGGCCCTCTGGATCAAGCTGTCGACCGAGCTGGCGATGCTGGCAGCTGCTGTAGCCGGTGCGATCGCCGGGGGTCATTTCTTTCCTGCACGGCATGTTGCCGAAGGTGCGATTACTTATCTGGATATCAATCTGATATTCATTTGCGCCACTCTGTTCATGAATATTTTGAAGGAGTCGGGGGGAGTTGCATTCGTGGTGCGCTCGATCATTAAAACCTTCCACAAAAGCCGCATACTTTTGCTGGTCCTGCTGGCGATACTTCTCCTGATACCCGGTGCCCTCACCGGTGCCGGCAGCGTAACCGTCCTGATCATGGGCAGCATGGTTGCCGTGGTGCTGAATTACATGGGGATATCGAAAATCAAGACAGCGGCCATCATCTTTCTGATCGCCGGACTCAGTGCCGCTGCGCCTCCCGTGAGTTTATGGGCCATGATGACCGCTGCAGGGGTGAACATGCCGTATGTCGGATTTTTCTGGCCACTCCTGATTCCCTGCGTGATCGGCGCGCTGTTCACCATCTTCTTCCTGGGCTGGAAGGGCACGAAAATCGATGTCGATAAAGCCTTCGAAGAGCTGCCGGTACCACCCCAAAAAATGAACTGGACGCGCATCGCGATTCCGTTTGTCATCTTTTTCGGACTGATGCTGATGGGCCGCAAATGGCCACACGATACGCCAGTTGTTGGTCTGCCGCTGATGTTCCTGTTCGCCGCACTGGCTTCGTATCTGCTTTCACCCAAAAAGCTTAATTTTTTCAGGATTTCTGCCGATACCATCAAGCAGCTCCTGCCGCTGATCGGAACGCTCACCTGCGTGGGTATACTCGTCCAGATCATGACACTAACAGGGGTGAGGGGATTGCTCGCCATCACCTTCATCACCCTGCCTGCGTTTCTGGTCATCGGAAGTTTGTTTTTCTTCCTGCCGATTACCGAATCAGTTCTGATGTACGGATCCGCCGCAGTGTTCGGTGTTCCTTTAGTATTGCTGTTCAACTCGATGGGCCTGAACCCGATCGTTGCTTTGGCCGGGATGAGCGTCATCTGGCCATTGGGGGATGCCCTGCCGCCTACAGCCATCATCGGCCGGCTCACGGTGGACGTGGCCGGCGCGAAGGACAGCTACGGCAAGTTCCTGAAACAATGCATCGTACCGGCCATCGTCATCATGATACTGGGTACCGTGATGGTCATCTACAGCAAGCAACTGGGATTCTTAACCGGAATATAATTCAACAATATGAACGCAATTCTCACCTCCCTTATATCGATCCTCTATTACGCCCTGGTCGCCTTTATCGTGGTTCTGATCATTTACAACATGATTAAAACCAGAGACTGGAAAAAAGAGATTGTCTATGTTATTATTCTGATACCCTTTCTGTTACGTTTTTTTATGCTCAAATAGATTACCCGGATGGACAGAAAAGATATCATACGAAAAAGCCTCATCGGATTAGCCGGATTGGTGGTTCTCGTTACCGCCGGCATAAGGTTTTACCAGCATCGGCACTTTAAAGAGCAGGTGGTCATCAGCGGTCAGGTAAAAGTGAAGAAGCTAGGCGACTATTTCGACGGGATCAAAGGTACCTTCAACGATTGCAACGTTTATTTTATCGATGGCGCTGAGCCTGGTGCCACCATGATGGTGCTCGGCGGTTCGCATCCCGAAGAGCCCGCCGGCCGGCTGACTGCCCTCCTGATGGTTGAAAATGCCCGGATGGTCAAAGGACGGCTGATCATTGTTTTATCGGCCAACCGCAGCGGAACATCCGTTACCCGTCCGAGCGGTGCCTATCCTCAGTTTTATACCATCCCAACTTCCTGGGGCGGACAGCAATTCCGCATGGGCGACCGATGGTCGAACCCGCTGGATCAATGGCCCGATCCTGAGGTATATATCCACTACCCAAGCAAACAGAACCTGGCATACATGGATATCCGGAACCTTAACCGTGCCTGGCCCGGAAGAGCCAATGGTACACTAACGGAGAGGACAACCTTTGCCTTCATGAACCTGATCAGACTGGAAAAGGTTGATGTGGTGATCGATATGCACGAAGCCGAATTGCAATATCCGGTGATCAACACCATTGTGACTCACGAAAAGGGGCAGGACCTGGCCACCATGGCCTCCATGACCTTAACCGATTTTGAAGGATTCTCGATCGGTACCGAGTTTTCACCCGTGAACCTGCATGGGTTATCGCACCGCGAAATCGGCGATAATTCCGATGCCATCTCCCTGCTCCTTGAGGCCCCCGAGCCCTTCCTCGATGCAACACGCGGCGTCACGGGCGAAAAGCAGCTTCTGGAAGGCAAGGATGCTTTTGTAGTGAAAGCCGGCAAACACGGGTTGCTTTATGCCCCGATCGATGACAAAGGCTGGCCCATTGCCACCCGCGTCGGCCGCCACACCTCAACGGTGCTCCAGATCATGCAAAGCTGGAACGAATTCCATCCGGAGAAAAAGATCGTATGCGAAGGTGTTCCGAAATACAACGAGCTCATAGCCAAAGGTGTGGGAGCATTTCTCATTGATCCGGGGACAGCGGCTAAGGGAAAGGTGGTCTTTGAATGAGAAGGGTGTCGGGTATCGGGTATCAGGTATCAGGTATCGGAAAGATGCCTGGCTGTCACGACCTGATACCTGATACCCGATGTTTTTTGCTTAGTTTTGTGAAAACAGCGCCGATGAAAGTCGAATTACAAACCAAATTGCGGGCCATGCTCTGGGATAGCCCGGAGGAGAGGAGATTGGAAACAACCAATAATATCCTGTCGAATCCGGTTGATACCTTCATTAACGACGACCAACTCTTTCTTAAAGCTCTTAACAGCCTGAAATGGTATGAGTTAATCAATCCTTTAGGTAAATAAAATTTATTAATGTTGCTAACCGACCATACCATCCAAAAACTGTTTCCGGTTCAAAGAAGAATATACTATTCCAATGCACGCCGATTATTATCAAAGTACACTGTACCCTCTTAAGGACAAGGTTCTTAAAATTGTCGGGGATTTTTCTGCTGATTTCTATCTGACAGGAGGCGCAGCTTTATCCCGGGCTTACCTGTTTCATCGCTATTCCGATGACCTCGATTTCTTTGTTAATGGCGTTAATGATTTTAAATCCCGGGTTAACTCATTGATCAGAGTGTTCTCCGAATCTGGTCTCAAGTTCAATACATCGGTTGCCGATGAAGGGTTCGCCCGGATTTTCATTATTGAAGGCGATTCTACCTTAAAACTCGACTTTGTAAAATATTCCTTTCCGGAAACGAGAATTCATTATACATTAAACGTTAAACCCAAGGAAGTGAAAATTTATAGATTCGAAAACCAGTTTTGAATTTTGAAGTTCCAGATTCAGGTATCGCAGCCACCTGCATCAATACCAACCTGCAACTTGCAACATGAAACACAACCGATACCTGATACCTGATACCCGATACCTGATACCAATAACCTCTCTAATATGAAACCAAAAACCTCCTCCAAGTACTTCCTTCTCCTCATCGGCACCCTGCTTATGGCGCAGCTTTCCTTTGCCCAGTTCATTCCGGTCCCCGAAGAGAAAGCGTCCTGCACCAGCATCATGGTGGGGAAAAAGGCCACCACCGATGGCTCGGTGATCACCTGTCACAGCTGCGACGGCAATTACAGGACCTGGCTGAACATCGTACCCCACCGTAAATATGATCCGGGCGCCATGCGGAAAGTATCCTGGGGACTGATGCACAACGAGTTTTATGGCGACAAGCGCAACGTTACCGAAAAAGGTGAAATCCCGCAGGTTGCCGAAACCTATTCCTATCTGAACACGTGTTATCCTTCGCTGAATGAAAAACAGCTGGCCATGGGTGAAACCACCTTTGGCGGGAAGCAGAGCATGGAGAACGACGATGGACTTTTCCTGGTTGAAGAACTGCAGGCAATTGCCATGGAACGCTGCACAAACGCCCGCGATGCCATCAGGCTAATGGGTGATCTGGCTACACAGTACGGATACGGCGATTCAGGTGAATGCCTTACCGTTGCTGATAAAAGTGAAGTATGGCATTTCGAGATCATGGGTGCCGGAGTTGAAAAGATCGGTGCCGTTTGGGCTGCCGTCCGCATACCCGATGATCACGTGGGAGTCTCCGCCAATATATGCAGGATAAGCACATTGGATCTGTCGAAATCTGATTATTATATGGCTTCTGAGAATGTGGTATCGCTGGCCGAACAGATGGGATTTTACGATAGCAAAAGCGGCGAGCCCTTCAAATTCTGGAAAGCTTACGGCGGCCGCAAGCCATTCTCAACCCGTGAATGGTACATTCTCAGCACGATGGCCCCATCACTGAACCTCACTGCCGATATGGAAGAACTGCCCTTCTCAGTAAAAGCCGATAAAAAAGTGGGTGTCCGCGATGTGATGGCCTATTACTGCAACACATATGAAGGAACCGACCTGGATGCTACCAAAAACCTACTGGTTCCAAAGAGTAATTTCGGTCGCCGCGTTGGTGCTGACGCTCCGCCTCCCCCCTCTGCTCCGGAACTGGTAAAGAGTGCATGGGCCAGCCCGTTTATGAGCCGTGATCTGTCAATGTTGGTGAACACCATGAAACCCGGTACCATCGAAGGCCAGCGGACGATTGCCATCAGCGGATGCTCTTACTCCAACGTGATTCAGTGCCGCGACTGGCTGCCGGATGATATCGGC
>JAPLDV010000588.1 GCA_026391235.1 Bacteroidia bacterium
AAACGGATAAAATTCTGATTGGCTTCGGCCTTCTGCATCCGGAACACCTCATCCATTGGGGTTTCAGTGGATCCTTTTAGTTCGAGTTCCCAATAAACCAATTTCTTATACACCTGTATCCAATCCTCCCATGAAAGGCTCTCACTGATCTGCATTCCAATCTTTCCGAACTCGGTTTGGTAGGTTGATGTGGTTTTCTCGCTGATTAATCGCTTGGAATCGACAAATTTCTTGATGGTCAGGAGCACCTGTTTGGGATTGACCGGTTTGATCAGATAATCGGCAATTTTAGAGCCAATGGCCTCATCCATTATATCTTCTTCTTCGCTCTTGGTGATCATGACCACAGGGATGTTAGGCCTGATCGCTTTAATCCGGTTCAGAACCTGCAGACCGGTAAGCCCCGGCATATTCTCATCCAGGAAAATAAGGTCGAACTCACGCTCATTCACGCGTTCGATAGCATCTTCACCGTTGTTGGCTGTAATAACTTCAAACCCCTTGCCCTGAAGTAGAAAAATATGGGGCATCAGCAGGTCGATCTCGTCATCTGCCCATAGAATGGAAAGGGATTTGGTCATTTGAATGGATTATTCTTTCAGATAATTATCACGGAAGAACTGGTAATACTGGAAGACATTTTTATTCTTATATAATCGGGTGTAATTATCTTTCGAAATGATAAAATGCCGGTAATCAGTATCTTTCATGCCTTCATACACCTTTGGATCGGCCGTGATGGATTGGTAATAATCCATTCCATCTTTTTTATTGGTGAAATTCTTGACAGTAATAATCTGTAATTCTTCATCAAGAATCGAAGAGGCCACTTCGTAGAAGTCCTGATCGCTTTTTTCAACATTGAAATTTGATATCCGGAACTTGAGTTTTCCAATATCAACATTGACGCCGGATATAACCACTACATAAAAGTGGGTTGCAGCATCATCCGGGAAATACTCGAGAGCAGCCTTTTCCTGCGCCGGTTCAACTTTGCCTACCTGAATTTTGCGAGAGGTTTTACCGATGGTGCTGGAAGGGCCTTTCTGAATATAATTCAACAGATTTTTTGCCGGTTCGGCTACTTCGCTTTCAGGATATTTAAAAACCAGATCATTGATCGATTTCACCAGGCCAGCCGTATCGGCGGGATTCTGTTTGGCAAAAGCCATAATCTTCAGCAGGCCAAACTTATCACGGATCGGATTAACTTTAAAGGCTGTATCCGCTTTTGCACAATTGGCCAATACGCTGGCAAATGCCTTCCCTTTGTAATTCAGATAGGTATTTTCATAAAATTTCATCACGGTAGCCCTCTCCTCATCCAATTCTTTGAAATAATCGGGGTTGCTGATGATCTTTGCAGAGCGACTATCCGGGAACTTCGTCAGGATCAAGTCTTTGTAAATTTTTGCCTCACTCTCATTCTTCAGGGCCGTATAGATTTGGTACATATTATAATACGAGAAAAGCAATCTTTCATCGTCCGGAAATCTCCGGTTTAGCCGGTCGAAATTTCTGTTATTGGATTCCCGCATCAGGGTATCATTCATCGGCAGGTCATTCAGATAAAATTCTCTTTGTGTAGGCTGGAAGGTGTTGGCTTTGGTATTGGCTGCCGGGGTGGAGATTTCACCGGTTTCACCTTCGGAGCTGAGGTCTCCGGCTTCCGTAACGATTTTTTTGTTCGACCTTCTCCAGTTGTCTTCGAGTTTCCGGCGTCCCCAGAACTTGATGAATTCGATGCTGCCGAAACTGATCGCGGCCGGGTTATAAAAGTACCAGCTGCCGGATCCCGACATGTTGGAGTTTCCGCCCGGCATGGCATTTCCAAACTCGCCTGAATTATAGTCCTGATTTAAACCGCTCACCTGGTTTCCTGGTGACCGTTGGTTGCCGACCTGATTTCTCTGGTTCCCAAAAGTGCCCCGGTTGTTCATCCCGGT
The DNA here is from genome assembly GCA_026391235.1 of Bacteroidia bacterium. The sequence continues at coordinate 1,947 of JAPLDV010000588.1, forward strand.
CAAAGTGTTCATCCCGTTCATACGGCCCGATTGAACGTTTAGCCGCTCTTCCTCCGCTGCTGCCTTTTTTTCGTCTTCCTTACGCTGTGCTTCGCCAACTAAGCCGGCGATCAATTTTTCCCGATCTGCCGCAGACATCTTGGCTACCATCTGAAGACTATCCTCCCGCTGAGCCAGACCGAGGTTTTCAGATAACATCTTTACGTCCTCTGCCAGTCCGATAATCTTCTTGTAATCAGGGTATGTTTCCGGCAATGATTGACTACAGCTATCATAATATAAACCAGCCGGTACAAATTGTTCCTTTGCATAATAATAGCTGGCCAGGGCCATATAGGATATCGCCTTCTGCGTTGCGTTTGTGGTATTGTTCCAGATGGATTTCTTATAGTACTCAACCCCCTCAGGCTCGCGGCCCTCTTTCATTTCGAGTTCAGCCATTGCGAAGTAAACCTGGTCGAGGTAATCGATATTCTTAGCATCTTTAAGCATCTTCAGCAGCTCCTTGCGGATTCCTGCTGCAGCCTGAACCCCACCCTGGTACAATCGTGCACGATTGATTCTGGCATTAAAAGCCATCTCATATGGAGGGTTCATCTCATTAACCCTGGTATACCATTTTGACGCATTTACCGAATCACCCGACTTTTCATAAACCTGACCTAAAACATAGTTGATCCGTATTCTCTGAGCCTTTTGTGGATATGCCTCAGCCGCTTTTTCGAGCAGGGGAATAGCTGTTGCAATATCACCCTGCCGAAGATGCCAGTCAGCATATACAGCCTCCAGCTTAGGTTTCAGTTTTGAACTGAGTTTGGGATCCCCATTCAAGCGGTTCAGAATTTGTTGCGATTCAGGATAACGCTTGAGTTCCAGCTGTGTCATCGCGAGCCACAAACTGGCTTCATCGGCCAAACCGTCATTGGGGAACTGACTATTAATATACTCAAATGTTTCGATGGCCGGGAAAAAATCCCGCTTTAAAAAATAGGCCTTACCCATCAGCAGGAAAGCATCATCCACCCATTTTACATACTCATTCTTTCGGTAAAATTCCTTCTGCCGATCGCTCCTGTTGCCCTTTTTCAACTTGGGCTTGGCCTTGATCGAGTGCATCCCGATTACCTTTGAACACTTTTTTACCGTTTTATCCATATCGGATAAAACAATCCGGGCTGACTCCTTGGAACCGTAGACAAAGAGGGGCAACTGGCTGTTAAAATCATCCTTAAAACTGAACTCTGATTTTTTAATTCCTTGATTATAAGAATCATACGCATTAAAATAAATATTAAAATGCGAAGTTAGGTTATGGTAATTCCGGGTAACAACCGTATTCTTCTTGGTCGAACAGGAACCGGCAATCATCAGGATGGATACCGGAATGGCAATACGAAACACTTTATTCAATATTCTGATCTCAGTTTAATTCCTAATAATAACTTTAACAATGCAAAATTATTTTATAGTTGGACAAAAACCCTATCAATCCAAAATAATAGTAATTTAGATCTTTAGACCTAAACAGACAAAACTTGAATCGTTAGTACAATGAAAATTTTTGTAGTTGAAGACGATAAGTTCTATAATAAGCTAATAGAGCATCATTTGCGCCTTAATCCCGATTTTGAGGTTGAAACATTTTTTAACGGTAAGAGTTTTCTCGACAAATTGGGAGAAAACCCTGATATCGTTACCCTGGACTTCGGCTTGCCGGATATGGATGGTCATGACGTGTTGGAGAAGGTTAAAAAGTATGACCCCGGGATTCATGTTGTAATGATTTCCGGTCAGGAAATTATTTCCACTGCGGTTAAACTTTTAAAGGAGGGTGCTTATGACTACATCACAAAAGATGAGAATATCAAGGAGAGGTTGCTGAATACCATCTATAACATTCAGACTACCCAGAAATTACGAAACCAGGTAAACCAGTTAAAAACGCAGATTTCTGAAAAATACGACTTTTCAAAGGCTATTATCGGAGACAGTAAAGCATTAAAAAAAGTGTATTCGCTGATTGAAAAGGCGATACAGGTACAAAACATGACGGTTTCCATCCGAGGTGAAACAGGGACGGGGAAAGAGCTTGTGGCACGGACCATCCATTACAATTCGATCCGCAAGGACAAGTCCTTTGTTGCTGTAAACATGGGTGCCATACCGCGCGAACTGCTCGAAAGCGAACTGTTCGGACACGAAAAAGGTGCTTTTACCGGTGCTTACACCCGGAATATCGGGAAATTTGAAGAAGCCAATGGTGGCACTATTTTTTTTGATGAAATCGCCGAGATGGAGCTCGATCTTCAGGTTAAGATCCTTCGGGCGATCCAGGAAAGGGAAATTGTCCGCGTGGGCGGCACTTCTGTGGTAAAGGTGGATGTCAGGATCATAACGGCCACCAACAAAGATCTGCAGGATGAAGTTAAGAGAGGCCATTTCCGCGAAGACCTCTATTACCGTCTTCTTGGATTGCCAATCATTCTTCCCCCGCTTTCCGAGCGCGATAACGATATAATTATCCTGGGCACCCACTTTCTTAAGGAATTCTGCAAGGAAAATAACCTTCCCAAGAAAGAATTCTCAGCAAAAGCAAGGAATAAATTGCTGACCTATCACTACCCAGGTAATGTAAGAGAATTGAAAGCTATAGTGGAACTTTCCGTGGTGATGTCAAACCAGATGATTATCGATGAGGACGATGTGATGTTCAGTCCAACCAATACCGGCCTCGATCTGTTCGCTCAGGACATGAGCCTGCGGGAATATGAAAGCAAAATTATCGCGCACTACCTCGAAAAGAACAACAACAATGTAGTCCTGGTTGCCAAAAAACTGGATATCGGCAAATCCAAGATTTACAATATGATCAAGGGCGGGGAGCTTTAAACCGCTTCTACGGATTTAACTTCCGGCACCTGTCTTTTCAGGGTATTCTCAACTCCGGCCTTTAAGGTCATTGTGCGCATCGGGCATGATCCGCATGCACCCACCAATTTAACTTTCACCACCATATCATCGGTAATTTCGGCGAGGGCAAGGTCGCCGCCATCTGCCTGAAGGTACGGCCTCAATTGTTCCAGAACGTCTTTGATTTTATCTTTTGTTTCTTGAGACACCATATTGCTTGAATTAAAATTATCGTGTTAACTGTACAATTTCAGTCGGATCGGCGGAGGCATTGCGAATGTCCACCTGCCGTACTGTTTCGCGGGCAAGATCCATGAAGGCCCGGCCGCTGATGGAATTTTCATCTTCAGCCGCCGGTCTGCCAAAATCGCCCCCTTCGCGGATCCCTTGCACCAGTGGGATCTGGCCGAGCAAAGGAACATTCATTTTGGCAGCCAGATTTTTGCATCCATCCTTGCCGAAAATGTAATACTTGTTACCCGGGAGTTCCTCCGGAGTAAACCATGCCATATTTTCGACCAATCCGAGAACCGGTACCCGGATTGATTTGCCGGTAAACATGCTGATCCCCTTGATGGCATCAGCCAGTGCAACTGGCTGCGGAGTGGATACTATCACCACTCCGGTAACCGCAAGGCTCTGCACCAGAGTCAGATGCACATCACCCGTCCCGGGTGGAAGATCAATAATGAGATAGTCGAGGTCGCCCCAGTATCCGTCATGGATCAGCTGTTTCAGCGCACTCGTGGCCATTGGTCCGCGCCAGACCAGAGCCTCTTTTTCATCCACAAAGAATCCGATCGACAGCACTTTAACATTATATTTTTTCACCGGTATGATCCGGTCCTTTCCATCGATCTGCTTCAATGCCGGTTTTGCCGATTCCAGATCAAACATTTTTGGAATCGAGGGGCCATATACATCGGCATCTATCAATCCAACCGAATAACCCAGTTTGGCCAGTGCCACAGCCATGTTTACGGAGATGGTCGACTTGCCTACGCCACCCTTGCCGCTTGCAATGGCTACAATATTTTTAACGTTTGGCAGTGGCCGATCCTGATGAACTACCTGTTTTGCTTCAATATTAATATGTGTTTCGATACCCTTTCCCAGCTTTGCAGATATCACGTTTTCACATGATTTCCTGACCGATTGGGCAAATGGATTTTTAGATTTAGGAAAAACCAGTGAAAAACTTACCTCCCTCCCCTTCACCTTTAGATCCCTCACCATATCCAGGCTAACGATATCTTTCTCGTCATCAGGATTTATAACCTCTCTCAAGCTATCCAGGACGGCAGAGGTCGTTAGTAATTCCATCTATTTTTATTTAGTTTAAATAAATGACAAAATTAAAGATCTTTCCAGATTTCCGCTTCGGCCTCAGGCATTTCTTTTACGGGATCCCAGAAAATCCGGTCGAAATCCTGTATCTGGTCGTTTTCCACCACGATACCTTCGCTTTCAAGTAGTTGCTTCATGGTATCAGAATATCCGAAATAGTGTTTACCGGTAAGCAGCCCTATGCGGTTTACCACCCGGTGTGCAGCGACAAATCCTTTTCCATCAAAGGATTTATTCAATGCCCAGCCAACCATACGGGCGGATTGCGGGGATCCGAGATAACGGGCAATGGCGCCATAAGTAGAGACCCGGCCGTACGGAATATGCCGGACAACCTGGTAAACCCCGTCGAAAAAACCGGCATCAGTCATGGCTGAGGCGATATTTCGCGCGGTTCGGTCCATGGATGGCCATGAACGGGAACGAAAGATAAATAGGTGATGGGCTTGCCAGCCTGCAGGAATCCGGATTCGTAATGGGTACGGATGGAAAGCTCCTCATCGGCCTGTTCTGTGGCATACAGATCCGTGGTGCACCGGTCGGGCACGATTTTGTTCCATTTCAATAACGAAAGGGTATATTCATGGAGGATCGGGCTATCTGTTTTCAGATGTATTCTTCCGCCCGGACTCAGCATATCCAGGTACATATTGATAAACCGGCTGGACGTGAGCCTTTTTCTTGGCTTCCGTGCTTGCGGATCCGGGAATGTAATCCAGATTTCACTGATTTCTTCCTTGGCAAACATCCTAAAGAGAAATTCTATCCTGCAGCGCAGGAAAGCGACATTGCCGAGTTTCAGTCTGAGCGATTCGCGTGCGCCTTTCCACATCCGGGCGCCTTTAATGTCGACGCCTATGAAATTGCATTCCGGAGATCTTCGGGCCAGCTCAATGGTATACTCGCCCCGGCCGCAGCCCAATTCAAGAATGATCGGGTTCTCATTCCTGAAGAACTGACGGTTCCAAAGGCCTTTCATTTCATAATCCGAGGCAAGGACAGCGTTGCCATCCGGCTCAAAAACATGCGGAAACTCCCGCATTTCATCAAATCTTTTGATTTTGCTGATCCTGCCCAAAATTATCCGGCTTTTTCGATTCTCAATCCGAGATCAGTGATATACTTAAGTTCTTTGCTGCGCATTCCCTGGTCGATCTCGAAAATATAGGTCCCGGGATTCGGAAATTTAACCTGGTATCGCAGAGGTATTTCCAGACTGAACCTCCCCCCGGAGCCTCTTCCCTGCCAGCGGCCTTGCTCATCTGCCAGGCGGCATTCCATGGTATCGCGCAGGCTGGCTCCGGTAGGAGAATTGGTCCGGATAAAAAGCCTGGCCACAGGCAGCTAAAAGGATTCCCATCATCGTTGCCATAACCGATCCTGCGAGCCGGTTCATGATTTCTTGATCACTTTGATTTTCGGACGATCTTCGGGTGCAACCTGAATTTGCGGCTTAACCGGTGCCTGTGGGCGACGCTGAGTTCTTTTTTTGTCGTCGAACCGTGTGAGGCTCTCCTGGCCGGCGGCATTCATATACCCGACATCTTCCACTATTTTGGACAAGTCAACATCGGTGAGCCTTTCCACGATGATCCCCTGCTTGTTCAGCCTGACAATCTCCAGTACCCGTTCCACAGTTATCGGAATGAGGTTCATTGCAGCGGATGAATCAAAGGAGTACCACATCATTCTTTTGAAAATATCAGTTTTCTGATGATAGGCCTTGCCTTCCCTGGTTTCGAGGACAATCTCGGCCGATGGAAAATCCTTCTGGGCATCGAGATAAGCATCAACCTCGTAGTTCAGGCAGCATTTAAGTTTACCGCATTGCCCGGCGAGTTTTTGCGGATTAAACGACAGTTCCTGGTTCCTGGCTACTGTGGTAGTGACTGTAACAAAGCTAGTAAGCCAGGTGGAACAGCACAGCTCGCGACCGCATGAACCGATTCCGCCGATACGTCCGGCCTCCTGACGGGCACCGATCTGGCGCATCTCCACCCGGATCTTAAACTCTTCGGCCATATATTTGATGAGTTCCCGGAAATCCACCCGGTCGTCGGCGATATAATAAAAGATAGCTTTGGTTTTATCGCCCTGAAATTCAACGTCGCCGACTTTCATTTCGAGCTTCAGCATCTGGGTAATCTTTCGAGCCCGCAGCATGGTATGATGCTCCAAAGCCATCGCTTCCTTCCATTTTTCAATATCAGCCTGCTTGGCTTTCCGGTATACTTTCCGGAATTCATACTCTTCGGGATTGATCCTGTATTTCCGGAGCTGGTTCAACACCAGGGGGCCGATAAGTGAAACCATCCCGATATCATGGCCGGGAGAGGCCTCCACGGCAATCATATCGCCGGGTTTAAGGTTCAAAACGTTAATGTTCCTATAATAGGCCTTCCGGGTGTTCTTGAATCTTACTTCCACCAGATCCTCTTCGCTGATCCCGTGGGGTATGTCTCTCAGCCAGTCGAACACACTCAATTTGGTGCATCCCTCCTGGTTTTGGCAGGGTTTTACTTCCGATTCAGTATCTAAATGGGGGCAACCCCTGAATAATATCGCGTCTTGTAATGTATCCATGGCTGTAAAGATAATTATTCCCGCTGAATTGTTATGCAGTAGTGTGCATCAGCTCTTTGCACCGGGAGCGGGCGATCTGAGCAACCGGTATAGCTGCAGGCTCATATCGGTCAGGAGAATTTTCGGATTGGCATTCATGGTTATCTGGGCAATGGCAAGATTGAACTCATCCATCAGCCCTTCAATATTACCAGGATGAATGAATGCATTGAATTTGGATGAAAAGGCCGATTCCTCCTGATCTAAGGTGGCCAATTCAGCCAAACCCTGGTTCAGCATGAAATTATTGCGGATCATGCTCAGTGCATATTGCAGGAACCATTTCTGGCGCTCCCGGCCGATTTCGGATACCTCAGAAACCCAATCGATGATTTCTTTGACCTGTAACCCAAAGGAAATACGCATCCACCGGATAAACCGGTCGCGGTTGAGTATATTCTGATCGCTCTGCTCGATCATTTCCCGCGCCAGCAAATAATCGCCCTGCGATCGTTGTACCGCTCCCCGGATTAGTTTTTCCTGCCCGGGATACTCCTCCATGAGTTTTTTTAAGAGATGTTCGGTACCGATCTTTGGTACCTTGATCAGCTGAGTACGCGATAAAACAGTGGGTAATATCTCATCGGTGCCGCAGGTGACAAAAAGAAACACAGTATGATCGGCCGGCTCTTCGATTATCTTAAGGAGCTTATTGGCTGCGGCAGGGTGCATTTTTTCGGGCATCCAGAAAATGATCACCTTATAATCAGATTGATACGATTTGAAATTGAGTTTACGCAAAATATCCTTAGCCTCTTTTGTGAAAA
>JAPLDV010000440.1 GCA_026391235.1 Bacteroidia bacterium
AGAACCGCCAGCAGTGAGGTACAGCCGCCGTGCATGATTGCTGTTCCAAATCCTCTTACTATCCAGGTCAACAGGTTGCAATCCGGTTGAGCATTGAATAAGTACCATAAATTTTCGACCAATGAAAATCCGGTTCCGACAGCAAACCCATAGATAGCTGCATCGACCATGAATCCTATCTTTTTTTTCGAGAACAGATAAATAATGATCAGTGCTTTCAGTGTCTCTTCAATCACAGGGGAAACATACCGCGAAAAGAAACCAAAATCGACAGCCAACCATTTTGCAGTAGAAGTATTCAGAAAGTAACTGGCCAACGTAATTATTATTCCCCATAACAAACAAAATATCAATATTTTAACTCGAACAAGCTTAAAGCTGTCGAGCAGAAAGAGAAACATCAGAAAGAGCAATACCGGGGAAAAACTAAAGACGATGTTCATGTTGGTTTGGTTTTAGCGGAATGACAAAGAAGATGTGCAAGGAATGATATTCAGTAATTAAAACACTGGATATTATGGGATAGAACAAACCCATGTATTAACCAGCCAGGAAGGCAAATATAAAAAAGTTCCATGAATATGAATGAGATCTAAACGAGGGTTCGTAAAGGCAGAGACTATTGTGCCTCCCTGATCATGAATACATGCAAATGCAACTGAATCAATCCTTAGTTTAGAAATGAAATAAAAAGTATTTTTGATGATACAATTATTTGTTAAATTCTTACTTTAACCGGTATACCAGAAGAACATGACCCTGTTCATCGTCTCGTCCCAGAAGGTCCCAAAGGCGATTGGATGGAATCACTTAACTCGAAAAGATGTCAATGATTAAAGAGAATTCCAGATTCAGGAACACCTGGGATGTTATCGTCCTGATCGCGATAATTGCCAGTTGCATTATGATCCCGTTACAAACCATTTACCAGGACCCTGCTTTACGGATTCCTGTACCGTTGCTCTATTTTATTGACGGACTTCTTGTTATAGATATCATCCTCAACTTTTTCACTTCATACAGAAAATGGGGATTTGAGATATTCGATCGTAAAAAGATTGCCATTCATTATCTCAAAACATTATTCGTAATCGATTTGATCGCTAACATTCCGTTAATCTATCAATTTAACATCGACCATGCCGGTTTTCTTCAATTATTACCTTTGTTCAGGTTACTACGACTGGTCAGGATGATTGTTATTTTGAAAAGGCTGGATGAAATGATCGGATCCCTATCAGGATACCTGAGAATTATAAGGGTGTTGTTGGTTATTTTGATCTTGACACACTGGGAGGCATGTGCATGGTATCTGAGTGCTGAAATTGAAGGATTTCCCTCCGATTCCTGGATCGTCAGGCTCGGATTGCTGAATGAATCATCCGCTGCAAAATATCTTCACTCCATCTATTGGACGGTCATTACCATGACCACCATAGGTTATGGTGATATCACCCCGGTAAGGGATTTGGAGTATATTTTTGCGACAGCCATTGCCCTGCTGGGAGCATCATCCTATGCTTACATTATAGCAAATTTGGCTTCTATGATCAGTAACCTGAATACTTCCCGTTCAGCATTTAAGAACCGGCTGGATGCGATGACCCAGTATCTGTCGCACAGGAAGATTCCTCCTGAAGTAAAAAGGAAAATCAGGGATTATTATGAGTATCTCTGGGGGCGTTATAAAGGTTACAGGGAGAATGTCTTTTTTGAAGATATCCCGGATTCATTAAGAATTGAGATACTGATACATTTAACAAAAGAGTTTATTGATAAAGCACCTGTTTTTAAATACTGCTCACTGAATCTTCGGAATGAACTCTTAATGGCATTCAACCGGCAGACATTTCCACCAGAATCCTTCATTAGCAGGGAAGGAGATATCGGCAAAGCAATTTACTATATCGTGCAGGGCAAACTGCAGATCATTTCAGAAAAAGAGAATAAGATACATGGGATTCTGGGAGAAGGGGATTATTTCGGGGACTTGTCCATGATCCTTAAAGAAAAGAAAACAGCTTCCGTAAAATCGATCACCTATTGCGACGTGTTCGTTTTGGATTTAAATGACTTCAACCGGATTAAAGCTGAATACCCGGAGTTCAATGAGGTGCTGAATAAGATGTCCAGCGAAAAAGTCGATAAAACCATTACCCTTGTCCTCGATGAAATTGTATTGTAATCATTAGAGTCTGTTTTCTTGCCACATACAAGGATGAGCGGTCAGCATCCGGCGGTTAGCGAATGATTGAATCCGTTTGAGCAAGCAGGTCTTCAGGGATCACCCAGTTTTCCTTCATCAGCCTTCTTACCGAGTCGTTGATAAACAATTTCTCCGGAACGATGTTTTTTATTTCTATCTGGTTGGTTGGCAGGCCATTGATAAGGGAAATAACCATATCTCCGGCGGTTTGACCTACCTTGAAATAGTTTGCTCCCAGATTTGCCATTGCTCCTTCGGATGCATGGTTCGGATCGTTAGTGAACACTGGAATCCGGCTTTTGCTGGCAGCTCCCACCAGCAATTCCATCGCGGTCTCCACCACGTTATCTCCGCCGATCCATAGTGCTTCCACCCCTTTTGAACACACGGCCAGTGCGGCTTCATAAACCTGCGATATCGTTTCAACACTCATTTCCACCAGCTCGATACCCAACTGACCGCAGATAACCCGGGCCTTTTTAACACAAGCTTCGGAACAGGTTTCATTCGTACACCAAACCACTCCAACCTTTTTAAGGTCGGGTTTCATCCGCCGGGCAATTTTAAAGATGTCTTCAACCGGCTGAAAGGTGCCGATCCCGACCAGGTGGGCCGGATGCTGGCTGGCAGCAGGACCGGTAATCCCGACTCCCGAAGCTACGGGATCCGTGACGGCGCAAAATACATGCAACACCTCGCCATGCTTATTGGCATTAGCCATTACCTGCAGTCCGGGGGTGCTGATAGTAACCACCATATCGAATTTTTCGTTCAGGATGTTCAGCGCGATTGTATTGGCTGTAGCTAATTCTCCTTCAGCACAATATCTCCGGATTTCAACGCGGCCATTTTGAAAGGCTTCAGATGCCCTTATATTTTCCAGGAGACCCGTTTCGGTTCCTACCTGGAGCTTATTTGAATTGAACCGGAATATTGCAATCCTTGTTTTTTCGATATTCCGGGATGCTCCTTTCCTGTTTTGCAAATCGGAAAGCAGTAAAATGGCGCTTACCGCGAATAAAAAAAGCAGAGGCCGGATAAATCGTTTCATGCGCATGAATGAGTTGATTTAAACATAGTTATTAATCAATAATTCTGCCACTCCGGGATCGATCTGGTCTTTACGACGGAGTTCATCAAACAGGGAAAGCAAATCCGGTACTTTGAGCCTTTTTTTCTCAGCTCCCCGGAAATCATATTTAATCTTGCCCTGATGCATCATGATGAGCCGGTCGCCCAGGTTAACTGCCTGTTGCATGGAATGGGTCACCATCAGTGTGGTCAGCTTGCCCTCGGTTACGATCCGGTCGGTTAGTTCGATCACCTTGCTGGCCGTTTTCGGATCGAGTGCGGCCGTATGCTCGTCGAGCAGCAGCAAATCGGGCTTGAGCCAGCTGGCCATCAGGAGGGTCAGGGCTTGCCGCTGGCCGCCCGATAGTTTTCCGATCGGGGTATTGAGCCGCTCCTCCAATCCCATATTCAGGGCTTTAACCCTATTCTTCAGTTCGCGGACCACAGAAGCCGGTAATCCCCATCCCAGTCCGCGTTTTTTACCCCGTTTGGCAGCAAGTGCGAGGTTTTCACCGATTGACATACCGGGGGCTGTACCGCTGAAGGGATTCTGAAACACCCGGCCGATCTGGCAGGCCCGTTTATGTTCGGGCCACCGGGTGATATTCCTGTTGTTCAGGACAATCGTTCCGGTATCGGGGATGAAAGTACCTGCCACCGAGTTCAGCAAGGTTGATTTCCCTGAACCATTGGTACCCAGCACGCACACGAAGCTGCCATCCTCAATGGAAAGGCTTACATCCTCCAAGGCTTTCACCTCGTTTATTGTTCCGGTGTTAAAGGTTTTACAGATCTTCGATATTTCTAACATGCTTTTTATCTGAATAGTTTAATCTTTTTTGTCTGCTTCATAAAGCCCGGCAATACCAGGGCCAGAAACACAAATGCCGCGGTTATCAGCTTAAGGTCATTGGGATTCATCCCCCAGCGAAGGGCAATGGCAACCAGAAGACGAAACAGTACCGCTCCGATAACCGCCCCGGTAATCACCAGTCCCAAACTGTTGTCACTGATCAATGCCTCTCCGATAATTACGCTCGCGAGGCCCCAAACCATCATCCCGATCCCCATCTGCACATCGGCAAATCCCTGGAACTGGGCCAGCATCGAACCTGACAGGGCAATAAATCCATTCGACAGTGCAACGCCGAAGATAATCATCGATTTGGTGTTCACCCCGAGAGCTCTGATCATCTGACTATTATCGCCAGTTGCCCGCATAGCCGTACCGATATTGGTACGAAAAAACCACAACAACAGCAGGCTGAAGACTACGATGATCATCAAGCAAAAAAAGAGGGTCCACAGGTCCTTGGCAGGAACGCTCCAACCGATCAGGTTAACTACCGCATCTTTCCCGGAAACTGTCAGGGAGAATTTCTCGAACCAGGTGAACAGGGTGTTCTGGGAAAGGAGAGGGACATTACTTTTGCCCATCACATGCAGGTTAACCGAATAGAGTGCAGTCATCACTAAGATCCCTGATAGCAGCGGATTTATTTTAAACCGCGTATGGATCAGGCCGGTTGCCGATCCGGCCAGCATGCCGCCGGCGAAAGCCAGTACCGTAGCCAAAACCGGGTTGGTGCCGGCTACGATCAGAGAAGCTGTAATCGCAGCTCCGAATGTAAAGGACCCCTCAGCTGTAATATCCGGGAAATCAAATATCCGGAAGCTGATAAAACTTCCCAGAGCCAGCAATGCAAGAACAAGTCCGATGGTGATTGATCCGATTAGTAGTGTCATTGACCTTGGTTTTTAATCATTAACTGAATTTTCCGATCCAGGCAACTCCCTGTTTAAAGGTACTGTCGCCTAATCCGGTGATTTCGCGGGAGTCAAAGATCAGGTGCAGCAAATCCTCAACGATACTGCTTTCAAACAAGTTCAGTACCAGGTTACCAGCCGAAATTTCCTTTTTAGGCAATGCCTGAAAGGGAAAAACTGCAATATGGGTATGAATGTAAGCGGATGAACCAGGTTTAACCGGGCGAAGGAATGATTTCAACGGCTCCTCCGGATACAAAGCGTAAAATCCGAGCGAAACCGCAAGCATCCTGGAATAGGCCGGTTCTGTTGTAAAATTGATATTCTCCCGTATGCCGGGGAACTCAAACAGCGATTTGCCGCCGACAGGAGGAGAACTAAGGCTCATCCCAACCAAACCGCCACTTTCAGCGATCATAAGAAACACAAACTGGCTTAATCCGGATGTTTGTACAAAGCCGTTTGCCAGGTCCCCCAACGAGATGCTTGGACTGAGTTCCATCGGCTCAAACGTGATCCGGTTTGAAAAATTTCCTTCGGCCTGCACAGAGCAGAGAGCATTGATTTCGGGTTCGAGCCTTCCGGTTTTTACCGTATAATCCGGGATTTTTGATCCGTCGGACGGCTTATAAACCAACGCATCCCCAAGGGCCAGAAATTCACCGTACCGGCTTTTGCAATCATCAAATCCCTCTCCTATGGCTCCGATCCCTATTCCGTACCGGTTGTCCGAGAATTTGATTTTCTGGTTGTCGCTGGCCGTGAATCCGGAAGTCAGGGCTAAACCGGGATTTCCGGTTAAGCGGATGGTCATCAATTCATTCGATAGGGATTCAATATCAAATCGATAGCGATTGATCTCCGTAAACTGCGATTCCGCCTTTTCCGTTGGAGCAGGTTCCTGTGCTCCTTCGGTCAGTATGTTTAGCATCCCAACCATTTTCAGCACCTCGGATACTGCACCGGATAAGTCTTCCAGAACAAACACACCCCCGATCTTCTTAATCTTTTTATACTGGTTGGCCAGAATCCGTATACCTGCAGAGCTAAGATACTGCACTCCCGCCATGTTCAGGTTAATATGATAGGAACCTTCCCGGACCAGACTGTTCAGGTAGTCGTCGAGATGCCCGGCCCAATTGGCATCCAGTCTTCCTTCCAGAAAAATCCGTTGTTCCTTCCCGGGAGGGCCTTTTCGTATTTCCAGTTTGTTATCCATTCAATTGCAGGTTTTAATATATTAATTACTGATTCTTAGCATCGGAAAAGTCGAAAAAATCTTATCAGGTACCGGGATTTTAAATAGCTTGGCATTCTCAAGGTTGATCAGATAATCCGTTTTTTCAACGAACTGGAAAGGTATTTGTGAGGGATCTTTCCCCGATAATATTTCAAGTCCAATCTCTCCGGCATCATAGCCGGCCTGGAAATAGTCACGTGCGCAAACAGCAACGGCCCCCTGGCTGATTTGATTCGTTGTAAAACCATAAAAAGGGATCTTACTCGCCAGCGAAACTTTCAGGATGGCGGCACAGCAGCTGCCGGTAAGATTATCGGAAATCTGGCAAAAGGCATCAATTCTTTGGGCTACCAGGGAATTTGCAGCATCGAGCACTTCGGTGGCAGTACTTGCCGGAACAGCAATCAGCTCAATTCCTTGCTTGTCAGCCGCTTCCGCCAGCCGTTCTTTATAGGCAACCGAATTGATTTCGGAAGGAGTGAAAACAGTACCAGCACGCTTCATCCCGGGATGAAGGTAATGAACCAGTTTCATCAGCCCTTCAAAATCACTCATGGTGCAGATACCGCACAGATTAGGCATATGATCCTCAAACGATTTCCCTAATCCGGCGGCCATTGGATCCCCGACATTTGTAAAAACAATTTTAGCGTGGGGCAGTTTTTTTACCAACAATTGAACCGATGGGGTGGAGGAGGTGAAAATCAGGTCCCAGATTTCGTTGCCGAGTGATCCTGCAATACTGTTCAGTGTTGAAATATCGCCTTGCGCATTGTAAACCTTAAGGGTAAAATCGACCCCTTCCCGGAGGTTCTTATCTTTCAGTAAATTGCGCAGTCCTTTTTCGCCCTCTTCCGTAAAGGGATTGTCGGCAAATTGAACCAGGGCCAGCCTGAACTTAATCCCGGCAGGGAGGGAACTGCCTGCTATCCGGTATTTTTGAGAGATAGTGAGTCCCAGGCTTTTTGTTTTTTCCTCATCAATAGCCACCATTTCATTCACATAGTTTTCAATGGGAATGGTGGCCGTGGATGCCCCGTTCAGAAGCCGGCCGATCAGGTCCCCGGTGTGGTAACCCACGCCCTCCCATCCGGATCCCATTACAGCAAAGGCGCCCTTACCAACATCTGATAAATGATTCGTAATCAATGGAATGGAATGATCGTTGCAGACTCTGGCAACTGCATCGAATGCCTGACGGACAGTATTATCGCCTGGAATATAGATAACATCAACCCCTGTGCTTGCCATCACCTGCGAGGCTTGGAGCACTTCAGATGAATTAACCACTGTCATTTCGGCCAGTTTGAATCCTGATTTTTCGGCTATCTGGCGCATCACGCTGACTACCTTTGTGGAATTTGCCTCCGAGGAGTTATAAATAGTTCCGATTTTTTTCAAACCGGGAATCGTCTCTAAAAGGAATTGAATTGTTTTTTCCAAAGGTGGAAAGGATCCGACACCGGTCATGCCGGGAGCATGATCCTCCAGACTTTTACCGGCGCCTGCGGCTAAAGGATCATAACAATAGGAAAAGGCCACCGGATGGTTTTTTACAGTTGCCAAAGCAGCAGTAACACACGGTGTTGAGTTAACCATTATCAGGTCCAGCTGCTGGTTATCGAGGTTGAGCAGGATAGGTGCGATGTTGCTGATCTCTCCGTTGGCATGGGATTCTTTCACGATCAGATTGCTGTCGCGGACGAAACCCAGCTCTTTAAGCCGCGTCCAGAGACCGGCGAGCAACTCATCATGCGACGCTTCCGGGGCAAAATAGCAGAG
>JAPLDV010000232.1 GCA_026391235.1 Bacteroidia bacterium
GAAGCCGGTAAACGACTTCTTAATCACATTGCCGGAGAATTCGACGGTTCCGGCTTTGCTGTTATAACCAATGTAACCTCCCTGTATGGAGTTTCCGGTTACTGTTCCATACCCCGAATAGTTCTTAATCCCCCAGGTGGCATTATCAACATCCGCAGGTGCTTGCAGCACTTCATCAATAATAATCGTATTGTTCGTCACGTTAAAAGGTGCACCGGCAGCGGCAATGATCCCTGAAACTGGTCCCGTGCATATAATTGAGTTGTTCCGTATGGTCGCCGATCTTGAATCTGCGGTTATTCCTGCTATGTCATACTCATCTGCGAACCATGGAGACTTATCGGAACAAACAATGCGGTTGTTTTCAATGATTTCATCTTCAACCCCATCCAGTCGGCCGCCACTCCTGTCGATGATCGGGCCGTCAGCGATGCGGTTATTTGAAATCGTTGTGGTGCATGCTCCTGATTTATCGGCAATTCCGAGTTGAATATCATTATTATCGATAAGATAAGTCAATCCGCCGCCTGATGAAATTGAAATTGATCCGCAGGTGTTGTTCAGCACTTTGATGACCGCGGTTCCCGCTCCCTGTTTGAATTCAATGCCCCCCTCAATCCCCATCTGATTGTTTTCAATGGTAAAGCCATAAATCGGACCCGGAGTCGAGTCATTCACCGGAATGCCCGAACCATGCCGAATGGCGATCAGGGTTGCTTTGCATTCCCTGATGACATTTGGCTGAAGAAAGGGTCCCGCAATTGTACCCCGGCCAAAATTAAACTCTTTGAAACCGATCTTCTCCAGACTGATTGATAAATTACTGACAGCCAGATCAATAATATTTCCGTCAACGATAGTCTTGCCGGCTCCTTCGCCCATAAGTTTCACCCCGGCCTTCAGATAAAGGCAGTGATCATTGCCGCTCCAGCTCTCATCAGGCAGGTAGGTGCCCTCCCTAATGAATACGGTTTGCCCCGGAGATGCCGCTGCCATACCTTCCCTGATGGTATTAAAGGGATGGGCAGCTGTGCCATCTTCAATACCTGTTGAGTTATTAACATCAACATAAACGGTTTGTGCCTGAAGGACGATTGAACTTGCGATCGTAAAACTGATCAGTAGAAAAAGTGATTTCATAAGTGGTTTTTATAGAATCAACAAATATCGTGATAAAATATAGAACAATGAATGGTGAGGTTTTCCGGATTAATCCACTGAGAGCCATGCTTAACAATGAACCGTGATCACTATATTAGCTGATACATCACGTATTTTGCAATTCGACGACATGATAACAGGATAACACATATCTTTCTTTTTTTTAACTAAGTGTGCATGAAAAAGGTATTGCTTTTTTTATTGCCGGGCATCTTTGCTGTTCATTTCTGTTTGGTATGTGCCCACGGCCAGGATATCAGTAAAAGATCACCAATAGATCAGCCCTATCCCTACATCAGTTCCGGTAAAGTCGCAGGACCGGCCATTCCCGAATCCCCCGATCCGCTGGTCAACTACCGCTGGCCGGATCCCAATGCTGCTGATGGTTTGGAGATTTATCTGATTAAACCCGAATCTGTTTCATCTGACAAGCCGGCGTCATTCAAAAATCTACAATCCCTGACTGTCGATAATCCGGATATATTGGTTAGGGGTACCGGATCTATCCGGATAGATTTCGGGATTGAAATGGGCGCCTGGATCGAATTCGATAGCCCTGATTACCCCGGAGGCGTTGAGATGAGTATCAGTGAATACAATGAACCCGGTATCGAAAAAACAGCTGTTCCGGTCAAATATGGCAACACCTGGCGCCTCGAACTGAATCCGGAGCTTTATGACGGTGTACGCTTTGCCTGGATCCATGTGAAATCGTTCAGCACTGAGTGGCACATAACCGGCATTCGTGCTGTCTGCCAGGTTAAACCGACCAATTATAACGGCAGTTTCTCCTGCAGCGATCCGGTACTCACGAAGGCCTGGTATATGTCGGCTTATGGCGTAAAAGCATCTTTGCTAAAGGATTATTTCGGAGCCATCCTGATGGAGCGCGGCGACCGCATGTCGTGGACCGGCGATGCCCACACTTCACAGGCAGCAGCATTGGTGGCATTTGGCAATTTTGATTTCATCAAAAAAAACATCGATAATACCTCGGAACAAAGCAATGGGATCCGGAGCTACTCGCTTTACTGGGTACTCAGCCTGCTTGATTATTATAACTATACGGGAGATAATGCCGCGCTGAATCAATATATTGATAACGCCTGCAAGAAGCTTGATGAGGCTTATAAAGTTTTCGGAACCCATCCGGGACTTCGTTTTTATGGCTGGGACGAGCGTCTTTGTGCCGGATTTGAAATCTGGTTCAAGGAGAGCCCCGAAGCGCAAAATGCTTATAAGATGTTATCATTCAGGGCATGGCATGATTTTGCAGCCGCAATGGGTAACCTGGGCCGGATCGATCTGAAGAATAAATACGAAAAGTATGCAGCTGGGAAAATGGCCGAACTGAGGAAAAGCCCTGACTGGTATTCCGCATTCGGTTTGCATGCTGCAGCTGATGCCATCAATACCGGCATGTTAAATCCGGATGAGCAGAAAGCCTTGTATA
>JAPLDV010000214.1 GCA_026391235.1 Bacteroidia bacterium
AAGATTTGCTTTTCATTTTCAAATGCACTATTTTTACTGCTGTAACAGGATCATTATGCTCGAACCTCAAATACTGGCAAAAGTTATAAAGAAACACCGAAAAGCCGCAGGACTTAGCCAGATTGAGCTGGCTGAAATGGCCGGTGTTGGAAAAACCGTTGTTTTCGACCTCGAAAAGGGTAAGGAAACGGTACAACTCGATACGCTGCGCAAAATACTGTCCGTACTTAACATCAAGGTACAGCTTACAAGTCCGTTCATGAACCAGATTCAGAACAATGAGGAAAGCTAAAGTATTTGTAAATAGCAAGGAGGCTGGAACGCTTCTTGAACTGGAATTTGGTAAAAAATTCCGGTTCGAGTACATGGAAGGTTACACCGGAACTCCCGTTTCTCTTACTATGACATTGTCTCAAAAAACATATGAATTCAATACTTTTCCTCCCTTTTTCGATGGACTGCTTCCCGAAGGGTATCAATTGGAAGGCCTTTTAAAGATCGGGAAAGTGGACCGGAACGATTTCTTTGCCCAGCTCATGGCCGTGGGCGATGATTTGGTAGGAAACATAACCGTGAAGGAGGTACCGGCATGAATCGTTGTCCTATCACATACGAACCCTGTGGAGAACATCTGTATAGCCAAAAAGGATTGAAACTTCTTTCCCCGGTTTTGAAAGATCTGGCCCTGCTAAAATATACTGCGGAAGAACTCAGATCAGAGGCAATGGTCAGAGCATCCAAAATGTCTATCCAGGGTGTTCAGCCAAAACTCAGTGCCGTTTTAAATATCAAAAATGGCAGTCTTGACGTTGTAGACAAAAACGGCCGGTACATTCTGAAGCCTCAGCATCATATTTTCCCGGAACTTCCCCAAAACGAGGACCTCACCATGCGCCTGGCATCCACCATCGGCATTGAAGTTCCCCTGCATGGTATGGTCTATGCAAAAGACCATTCGCTTACCTATTTCATCAGGCGATTCGACCGGAAGGGACAGAAAGATAAGGTGCCGATTGAAGATTTTGCCCAGCTGGCTGGCATGAGTCGCGATACCAAGTACAATTATTCTATGGAAAAACTGGTAGGGTTGATTGATGATTTCTGCACCTTTCCGGCGGTCGAAAAGGCAAAGCTTTTCAAGAGGGTAATCTTTAATTACCTGGTCGGTAACGAGGATATGCACCTAAAAAACTATTCTGTAATTGTTCAGGCTAACAAAGTAGAGTTTTCCCCTGCATACGATTTACTCAATTCTACCATTGTACTGAAGGGCGATATCGAAGAAATTGCATTGCCCGTTAAAGGCAAAAAAAGCAACCTCAACGAAGATGTCCTGATTAACTATTTCGGGAAGGAACGTTGCGGGTTAACCGATAAAGTAATTGAAAAGAACCTGGAAGAAATCAAGTCAAAACTGCCTCAATGGTTCGTTTTGATTGATATCAGTTTTCTTTCCTCCGGGGTGAAGGAAAAATATCGCTTATTATTGCATAAACGTCTAAAAGTGATGGGGTGGGATTATGCGTAGCGCACTCCGGTTAGCGCGCGTCGTTCGGGACGACGAGGCCGGAGGTTCGACTCCTCTCACCCGGACCTTGAAAAGCCGCTGTAATTTTAATTGCAGCGGTTTTTTTATTTCACTCGTCACTTGTGACTCGTCACTTGTCACTTGTCACTCGTCACTTGTCACTTGTCACTCGTCCGCGTCATGGTTTAAAATGAATTCAAATCCTGCGGCCTCAACGCTCCGAAGAATTTCACTACTTTTTCTCCGATTCCCGGAGCATCGATGTGAACAATGTACGCACCGCTGGCGATCGGGATACCGTACTGATTCTTAAGGTTCCAGTCGAGACTGTTAAAACTGTTGTCCTTGGTGACGCGACGGATCAGGTTGCCGTTGAGTGTATAAATTGATACCGTGCAGGTCGCCGGAAGATTCGTGATTTTTACCAGATCATCCAATTGCGTTCTACCATACGAGGAGAACCCATAGAACGGGTTCGGTACCACCCTGATCAATTTCAGCGCTGCCTTAGCCGTTTTATTGTCATTACGCTGGGTGGCAATATTTTTGGTGTTGAACTCATACATCGGTTTGTTGGCGTTCAGTGCCAGTGAATCCGGCACCGCATAGTCATGCACACCCACGCAATACTGACCAACCACTCTCAGCCGGATCTTGATATCGTTGTCCGGTTTTATGAACCCGTATACATCGGTTGCCACATCTTCCGGCTTCATAA
>JAPLDV010000054.1 GCA_026391235.1 Bacteroidia bacterium
GGCAATACAGCTGAGAGATTGTTGCCGTCGTAGATCTTCGTATCCGTCACTGCAGTGACCGTTATCTCACGCTGGGTAATGGAGAACAGGGCTCCCGTATAGACCAGGATTAAATTGCCGCTCAGGGCAAGATCTCCCTGATTGATATTATAGTCACCGACATCTTCACCCGAAACCCTTTCCAGTCCGCCGGTGAACGTTTCGCCCAATGGCAGCGGATCAGGATCGAATGTATAAGTAAGTGCTGGATCTGATTCTCCGTAAACCTTGGTTTGCAGATCAGCCGTAACATAGACCGTAAGAGGCGTGATCGTCAGCACGGCAGGAGTAAACGGTAAAAAGGTGATGTCATAATTTAGCCACATGTTAACATTGGATCCGTCCAGAATAGCCAGAGTTCCCTGGGTGATGTTGTAACTTCCGACAATCTCTCCTGGAGCGCGTGCCAGTTCCCCATCCCATTTATCAGAGTATGGAAGCGGTGTCGGGGCAAATGAATAGGTCAGAGGCGGATCAGATTCACCATAAACTTTGGTCTGCGGATCGATGGTAACTGTTATCTTGCGTGGAGTGATCTCGAACACGGCACCTACATAGGTAATGTTATAATTACCTGCGTTATTAATTGTCAGGGTATTCCGAAGGATGTCATAATAGTCAGCATAGAAACCTGTTTCACGAGAGAGTTCACCAACCATGACATCGCCCGTGGGAAGTGTTATACTTAGTGTGTAAGTCAGAAGCGGATCATCATATCCATACTCTTTTGTTTTTGCTTCAGCCGTAATGGTTATATCTTTCTTACCGATCGTTACGGTTACCTCTGTGCGGACTGCACTTACGCATCCGGGAACAATGGTTGATTCAGACTCGGCCCATGCCTTGTAAACTCCTACGGCAGTTCCTGTGGGCGCTACCGTTACGCTTCCACCGGTGGCGGCGGTATGCCAAACCACGGTCGCATTGGAAGGCGGAGTGGCCGATCCTGAATGTGGCGAACCGTCATACGGACCGGTAAAGTCTATACCTGTCGGTGCGGCTGGTTTAACCACAGTTGCCGTGGTGGTCCCGGCAAGGCTGGTGCATCCGCTAACCGTAGCAGTAACACTGTAATCTCCTGACATTGAAGTTGTTGCATTCGTGCTCACCGTCGGGTTCTGTTCTGTTGAATTAAATCCAAGCGGACCGGTCCATGAATAAGAAGTGGCATCCGGAACGGTCGAAGCAAAAAGATTCAGTGTGCCGCCTGCGCAGATCGGACCGCTATTTGTGGCCGTTGGTGCAGCAGGAGGAGTTTTGATCTCATAGATGGTTTCGGTTCGGCAATTGGGAGTCAACGAACACTCGGCATAAAACTTATAGATGCCTGGGGTATTAGTATCAGGCAGTCCCGAATTCAGTACCCCAACCGGATTGAATGGGGAGCCGGAACCGATTTTGGTTCCACCCGAGGAAACGGTAAACCAATCCAAGGAACCGGTAAGGGTATAGGTTACCGTAACAGTTATATGATCGACACGCGCTTCATGGTTGGTCCCTGACGTGGATGTATTTATTGCTGAAAGCTGAACACCAAATGAGGCATCATTTATCTGTCCTGAAGTCCAGGTGATTCCCCAATTATCCGATGTGCTGCCATAATTTGCGGTAGCATCTGTTGTTCCCGGCCACATAGTGCTGGTCGCCTTATTACTTGAAATCGTAGCTCCAGATACCAGTAGAACCTCATTATCATGGACCCTGGCATTAGTTCCACTATACTCTTCATGACGTTCAATGGCAACCTGGACCCCATTGATGGTGGCGCCTGAAGGAATGGCAAAGCCGTAGCCACTGGCTTTAAGATAGTTACTAATGGAATTACTGGCAGGAATGGCAGCGATTGCACGATTATTGTCCGAAGCCGTAACATATGTGGGATTGGACCATGCCGTTCCTGTACCTGACATGCTTGCGCCGGTGGTCGGATTTCTAGGTCCGCTCGTTGCTGAACCACCGGATGGACAAACCGTTGAAGACGTCAATGTTCCACTGCCTCCCCGGCAAATCGATATACCTGTCGTACTCGGGGATGTATTGATCGTTACGGTGGCACTTCCCTGGGTTCCCCAGCAACCTTCGGCCGACCGGGCCCTGAAATAATAAGTTCCCGGTGTGCTAACGACCTCAATTGTTGAAGGAGTTGCCGTGGAAGTACCGTTGGAATTTGTACCCTGATAATAAATGGTACCGCTGCCTCCGTTGGATGCGGTAAGGGTGGCAGTGTTGCATACGGCTCCCCCGCCGCTTACTGTAACAGTTGTCGGAAGGGCGTTTACGGTGAGAGTAACAACATCGCTATTCCCGTTGCAATTGGTGCTTCCGGAAATTACCCTCCTGAAATAATAGGTGCCGGCATTGTTGTAATAGGTTAAAGAAACCGTCCAGTTCTGAGTGCTTCCAGGATTGGGAGAAACCGTTGAGTAAGAACCTGAGGGACCGGTTGTGGAAACCTGCCAGGTAAACGTTTCCGTGCCTGTCGGATTGCCTCCATCAATGGTTGTTCCGGCTGTTTCGGCGCATATTGCATGGGTATTGGTATTGACATTGCCATTGAACCCAATATCGTTGGTATTGACAACAGTCACTGCCATAGTGCTTGCACTACTGGTACTGCAGTCATTGGTGGCTGTTACCGTAATATTTCCATCTTCACCAACTGTTCCTGAGGTTGCCGTCATGCTTATTGTTCCCTGGCCTCCGGTTATCGACCATCCTGCCGGAACGGTCCATGTATAACTTGTTGCCCTGGCCACTGCTGTAATGCTGAAGGTGATTCCCGCAATACCCGGGCAAACAGGTGTGACACCTGTTATCGATCCTGGCGTGGGAGGTGTGGCATTGTAAATGATGATCACATCATCGGTCGATGCCGTACAGGGAGCATTGCTGATGGTCCAGCGTAAGGTATAGGTACCGTATCCTCCGGCTGGTGTAAAGGTTGCCAGTGGATTTGAGGAGCTGCTGAACTGAGCCTGGCTGGTGCTTGGACCGGAAACAACCGACCATGCGCCGGTTCCCGTTACAGGAGTGTTCGCGGCAAGGGTAGTATTGGTGGCCGGGCTGCAAACGAGTTGGTCAATGCCTGCCGCTGCAGTTGTCGGAGGTGCGTTGATTATGAAATTGGCTAATGTTCTGCATCCGGGAACATTGGAACATTCGGCATAGAAGGGATAGATTCCGGGAGTATTCGTATTCGGCAAAACAGAACTCCCTACCGGATTAAATGGTGAACCTGAGCCAAGGAGCGTACCACCGGATGAAGCGGTGTACCATTCAATGGTTCCATTAATATCATAGGTAACCGTAATTTTAATATAATCGACATTTGCGGTCCGACTAGCATAAGTAGTCAAATTCTCTACAGCCAGTGTCACCCCGAAGTTGGTAGCATTGGTCTCTGCTGGTGTCCATGAGGTACCCCAAAGGTCAGCTGTGCCACCATAATTTACTACAGTGGTGTTAGTGGTTGACCAACTGCCGGTGACTGCTTTATTACTCCCGGTGGCGGCACCACCTTTAAGAAGGCTTACCGTAACATCCTGTATGCCACCGCCACTGGTAGATGAACCCCAGCGATTAATAGAAACATCAATTCCAAGTATTGTCGCATTGGAAGGAATTGAAAACCCGTACCCGGTTGTATGGAGGTTTTGAGAACTTCCACTGCTTGAAATAGCAGCAGTTACAGCATTGCCATCATCAGCTGAAATATAATTCAGGTTAGCCCAGGCAGTTCCTGAACCACTGTTAGCAGCTAATCCAGCCATGGTCGGGCCGGCTGTTCCTGAACTGATTGTCGGGCAGGCTGATGTCACAGCAATGGTTCCACTTCCCCCAACACAAACGGTTGCACCGGAAGTTGTTGGCGGTGAATAGACTGTCACCGTCATCGTGCTGACAGCGGCCGGACAAGGACCGGCAGGATCATTCGTTGTCAATGTGAGAACCACTGATCCGCTGGAAATACTTGGAGTATAAGTAGAAGTTGTGCTTAACGCATCCCCGAAGGTTCCGCTCGGCGCGGTCCAGATTGATGTAGAAGCAGCTCCTCCAATAGAACCTGCAAGTGTTATCTGACCGCCCGGACAGGTATTCTGATTCGGACCCGCATTGGCTGTAGCAGCAGGATCAATGGTCACCACCATGAAATCCGATCCTGCTCCGCAAGGTCCGGCCGGGTCATTTGTAGTCAGTGTTAAGATGACCGATCCTGCAGTAATATCTGCAGCAGATGGTGTATAGGTAGTGCTCAGATTGCCTGCATTCAGGAAACTACCCGTTCCACCAGTGGTCCAGGTAGAAGAAATGACTCCGGTGCCCGACCGGGTTCCGGTTATGCTGACCGTCGATCCCGAGCAAATGGTTTGATCCACGCCTGCATTGGCAGAAGCATTAAGATTTATTGTTAATATCATTTGATCTGATACGGAATTACATACACCCACCGGATCATCCGTGGTCAGGGTTAATGTAATGTTGCCGCCGGCAGATAGTTCACCTGCCGTCGGAGTATAAGTTGCCCCTAATGTGAAGGCATCCGGAGTAAAGGTTCCGGCGCCTCCGGTCCATGTTGCACTCGAAGAACTCCCGCCTCTGACCCCTGCCAGGGTTACCGAAGTGGTTGTATTACAAATGGTCTGATCCACCCCTGCATTTACGGTTGCCGCCAGTTCGTTGGTCAGGAAAACATCATCATAGGAAGCGGTACAGGGGCTGCTGGAAATGGTCCATCTTAATGTGGCAATGGTACCGACCGGGACACCGGTAACCGTTGTGGTTCTGGATGCAGGGGTGGTTATTGTTGCCGTGCCGCCTTGCAGGCTCCAGGCGCCGGTTCCCACTGTCGGGGCAATCGCAGCCATCGTAAAGGTGCTGGTATTGCATAATGTCTGATCAGGGCCTGCGTCGGCTGTTGACGGATTCCGGTTAAAGGTAACCAGCACATCATCAGTGGAGGGGGTACATGGACTGTTGCTTATTGTCCATCTGAGCGTATAGGCCGTACCGGCTGTTCCGCTGAAATTGGTACCAGGATCTGCGGCATTGACAAACGAGCCTCCCGTTCCGGTTACCACGCTCCATGCACCCGTTCCCACAAGCGCTGTATTGGCTGCCAAGGTTACGGTGGTCGATCCGCAAGTGGCTATATCCGTCTGGTCCGGACCGGCATTGGCGACGGTCGGAGCCGGATTAATGACGAAATTGGCTAATGTTCTGCATCCCGGAACATTGGAACATTCGGCATAGAACGGATAGATTCCGGGAGTATCGGTATCGGGTAATCCGGAACCTGAAACCCCTTCCGGATTAAACGGAGTGCCGGTACCGATGGACAATCCGCCCACGGGAGAAGTATACCAGTAAATATCACCATTTAATTCATAGGTAACCGTGACTTGAATATAATCAACGTATGCTGTGGTGTTATTGAGAAAAGAATTACTGATGGTCGCAGAAAGAGCAACACCGAAGTTCGATGCATTGACATCTGCCGATGTCCATGTTGTACCCCACAGATCAGATGAAGACCCGTAATTTGCCCCTGTTTCGCTGGTAGGCCAATTGGTTGAGGTTGCCCCGCGGTTACTTCCCGAATTCGCACCTCCTTTTATCATATAAAGGGAGTTGTCGCGGACCGTTCCGCCCCCACCTTTATACCGGCTGATGGAGGCAGCAATGCCTTTTATGGTAGCACCTGAAGGAATTGAAAAACTGAAATTAGTTGCATTCAGGTTTTGTGATGTTATGCCCAACCAGCCATCGGCCACAGTGGCATAAGAATTATTATCGGATATGACATTACCGGGATTGGTCCAGGCTGTACCTGACCCGCTGGTTGCTCCTGTACCGGCAAAACTGGGACCGCTTGTTCCCGAACTTATCGATGGGCAGGCTGAGGTGACAGCCAAAGTTCCGGTGCCACCCACGCAAATGGTTGTCCCGGTGGTAGTCGGCGGTGAATAAACGGTGACGGTCATGGTGCTGATAGCAGCCGTGCATGGTCCTGCGCCATCAGGATCATTGCTGGTTAAGGTAAGAACAACCGATCCGCTGGAAATACCTGGTGAATAAGTTGTGGTTAAAACATTGACATCCCCAAAACTTCCGCTGGGTGCGCTCCAGGTTCCGGAAGTGGCTCCGCCTCCGACCGAACCAGCAAGGGTTATGGTTCCGCTTGGACAGGTATTTTGATTTGCGCCTGCATTAGCTGTAGCAGCAGGATTTATGGTTACAACCATACCGTCAGTGCCAAATGAGCATGGACCAGCCGGATCATTCGTTGTCAGTGTCAATGTAACCGTACCTCCGCTAATATCTCCTGCGGAAGGGGTATAGGTGGTACTTAGGCTGGCTGCATCAGCAAATGAACCGGATCCGCTGGTCGACCAGATAGATGATATAACACCAGTTCCTGATCGCGAACCCGTAAGGCTGACCGTAGATCCTGAACATATAGTTTGGTCGGTTCCGGCATCTGCGATGGCATTTAGGTTGATGGTAATGACCATCTGATCGGATACCGCCGGACATGGACCTGAAGGATCATCCGTGGTAAGGGTAAGTGTAATATTGCCGCCGGCAGATAGTTCGCCTAATGACGGGTTATAGGTTGCGGCTAAAGTGGTATTATCAGGAGTAAATGTTCCTGCTCCTCCGCTCCAGGTTCCGGTGAGGGCGCTCCCACCGATGGTTCCTGCAAGCGTTACAGTAGTTGTCGTATTGCAGATCGTTTGGTCGGGCCCGGCATTAACCGTGGCAACAGCATTGTTTGTCAATACCACATCTGCAAAAGAAGCAGTGCAGGGACTGTTCGAAATGGTCCATCTTAATGTTGCCGACGTTCCGACCGGAACTCCGGTGACTCCCGACGTTGGGGATGACGGAGTTGTTATGGTAGCCGTCCCGCCGAAAACGCTCCATTGGCCGGTCCCCACACCCGGGGTGTTTCCCGCCAGAGTGAAATTGCCATTGTTACAATTGGCCTGATTGGTTCCTGCGTTTGCAGTAGTTGGATTCTGGTTGAATTTGACGACGACATCATCGAAGGATGAGCATGGCCCGTTTGTGATAGTCCACCTCAAAGTATAGGTTGACCCTGCCGTGCCGCTGAAAGTTGAGACTGGACTTGCAGCATTACCAAAGGAGCCACCGGGTCCCGAGAATACGGTCCACGCACCGGTTCCGATATCTGCTGTATTGCCTGCAAGAGTAACTGTGGCCAATCCGCAGGTCAAAGCATCGGTCTGATCCGAACCGGCATTGGCGACAGTCGGACTGATATTGAACGTGAT
>JAPLDV010000411.1 GCA_026391235.1 Bacteroidia bacterium
CCAATTGGAAATTGTTTCCAATACCTTCTTTCCTGAGGAATCATAGGCGTATTCATTTTTTACCTTATTCGAGGTTCCTGACCATTCATTCCAGGATGTTGATATTTCCGATATCTTATTCCATGCTGCATCATAACCATATTCCTTTCTGGCTGGATAAATTATATTGTAGAAAGAAAAGCGGATTTCCGTTTCTGAGATAAGTTGACCATTTGTATCGTAAACATTATCTTCCTTAAAATCGAAGATCCAGTCATTCAGGTCATAATCCCACCTATAAAATATTACTGATATTTTCCGGCCGTTTGAATCATATTTCAATTCCACCTTGGTACACCCCGAATTATAATACCCGTTAGGTGCACCATTCCATCCTCCCTGCCACCAATAAATAGCATACCTGGTGATGTTCCCATTGCTGTCATAACTTCGTTCTTCTTTATTGTTTGGGCGCCAGTCGTATGGGTCACCACCTGACCATCCATAACTTACATGGCCTGTTTGCTTGCCGGCAGCGTCATAGCTGAATTCATTTTTTGATCCATACCAGTACAAATCATCGGATTGATCACGTTGTTTTGTGGATTCTAAAACTATATTTCCATACAAATCATACAGATTCTCCTTAATCTGATATATCCTCCAATCCCTGACATTCGTTTTCCAATAGGACTGGGACCACAGAATTTGTTTCCCCATTGTATCATAGACCCATTCCTTTTTCCCGCAACCATCAGAATCACAACCTTTCCAGGTTCCGTTGGAATACATATAGGTGTTATGAGCCTGAACCTGAAGTCTGCCTTCTTTATCAAAGCCATAAACATATTTACCTCTCGGGGGGGACCATGCTCTTATTGCCGGATACCAGTAATACATCACCGCTTCATGAATATCTCCTTCTTTATGATGGATGTAAACCCATTTGTGCAAAAAAGAGGAATCATTTTGTTCAG
Organism: Bacteroidia bacterium; assembly: GCA_026391235.1. Next base: position 957 of record JAPLDV010000411.1, read on the forward strand.
GATAGGTATATTGTAAAATAGAGTCTATCACCTTATTGGTTTGAACATAGGGATCCGGGTTGATATCAAGTTTAGGAATTTCTGATTGCTGCTGCGCAAAAGAATTGCCTGCAAGGAAAAGAATGAGGATTGTAAGGAAAATTAGCTTGTTCATGGTATGGTTCAGAAAAAATTATGACATAAAACATAAGATAACCGATCCCTCTCTGCATCAGTTCCTCAGACACCGGACTGAAACGCCCGTCATGCGGTAGCTTGGGTTCAGGAATAATGCAGTGTTGTAATAGCTCAGGTAACGATAACTGACACCTCCCACGATGTTTACCGTAGAGGACCAGAACATGGCGTATTGGCCACCACCATAGAAAGTACTATCACTGCTGTCCCTTAAACCGCCTGGCAGTGCGGTAAAACCACTTTCGTTGGTGGCCCCTGCATTAGTGCTCTGCCAATGGGTAGTTCCGGTTTCTTTCATTTTACCTCCGGCAACACTCTCACCTCCCAAATAGGTCGTTAGCGTGGACCATTCGGCATCAGTGGGTAAGTGCCACCCCGTTGGGCAAGCTGCTAAAGCTGCCGGCCAGTTATACAGTACCCCACAAGTACCATAATTTGCATTGGCTTTTGCAGCATCGACCGATGTACCCTCATATCCAAAAACATAGTAGTGTGGAGCGGCATCTGATCCGGCTGTGGAGGGACTTACGGATGGCAGATAAGCCAGATTCTCAGTCATCCAGGTTTGGGTGCCGATGGTTTTGTAAGCATAGGCACGCCCATCGCGGCTGTCGGTTACGGTGCCTTCGGCAACGATTACTGTTTTAGTTTCGGTATCAACTAATCCATCCCCATCCTTTACCTCCAGAATAACAGAATAGGAGCCGATTTGTGAATATTGGTGGGAAATCGTTTTTGTTTCACTGTAACCGGTATCCCAGGTTCCATCTCCATTCCAATCCCACCGGACTTCCATTTCATTTGTGGGTGTTTCAGGATCTGTGCTGATTGATGCATCAAACTGAAAATGGGTCGAGATGGTTCCACTTTGCGGATCGATGGTAAATCCGGCGGCAGGCTTTGATCCTCCTTTCAGGCAGCGGATGGAAAACCCGACTGTCCTGGGGTAGTTATTCCGGTCGACGCCTGCGTTGATTTGAAACAGGTTCCTCAAATTGGCGTAAGAGTCACCGGATTCGGAAGCTGTCCAGAAGCTGGCCCGGTCACCAAGGTCATCGAAGCCTCCGGCACCATAACGGAGGCCACCCGGGAGAGCCGTGAATCCACTCTCATTGGTTGCCGCCATGTTGGGGCTTGACCAATGTGCATTACCAGCCTCCTTTAATTTACCACCTACATCACCCGAATTTCGCATACCCGTAGCATCCGCCTCCGGTGCACTCATTAAAAAGTACTTTTCGAGCGTTTTCCACTCCTCATCATCCGGTAAATGCCAGCCTGGCGGGCAAGCGGTCATAGCGGCTTCCCAATTGTAAAGAACGCCATAGGTGAGAAAAGTTGACTGGGTTTTAGCCTCCTCGGTGCTATTACCATCATAATCATAAACATAGTAAAATGGAGAAGTCAGGGATCCCTCTGTCGTCGGACTGACCTTGGGCAGCCAGGCCAGATTCTCGAGCATCCAGGTTTGAGTACCGATGGTTTTGTAAGCATATACCCGTCCGTCACGGCTGTCGGTTACGGTGCCTTCGGCAACATATACGTTTTTTGCTTCGGTATCAACAAATCCGTCGCCATCCCTGACCTCGCAAACGACCAGCCAGGATCCGTGAGTGGTGTACTGATGCGAAATAATTTTCGATTTTTCGTAACCGGTATCCCAAATGCTATCGCCGTTCCAATCCCACCGGACTTCCATTTCATTTGTGGGTGTTTCAGGATCTGTGCTGATTGATGCATCAAACTGAAAATGGGTCGAGATGGTTCCACTTTGC
>JAPLDV010000271.1 GCA_026391235.1 Bacteroidia bacterium
ATTCCGCTCCAGATTGCCGCTCCCAGGTTTCCGTCATGATTATAAATACTGTCGTAAAACATCACAAGGGGAGCACTGTAGGCGCTTCGTACACCGGGATCGGTAAGCAATTCCCTGCGGTTGTAGGTCGTGAGGTGTGCATATTCGCCGAACAAAGTGGGACGGTTCATGGTATCGGCCGCCCTTGGGCCATTTAACCCGGGATAATGATAATTAGCGATATCGGCCTTGCTGCCGGCATTATTAAACCCTCCCCAGCACTGGTCGTGAAAAGAGGTAGGCCGGGTCGGGTCGAGCTGCTTAACCACTTCATTTACCTTTTCCCACAAAGGGCTCCAACGGCTCTCATTGCCCAGCGACCAGATGATGACCGACGGATGGTTCCGGTTGGCCACCACGTTATCCAGATTGGCGCGCACCATGAATGGCAGGTATTTTTCATCAAGGTAATCCCATAACCGCCAGATCGGGGAGGCATGGTGTTGGATCCAGCACAATGATGCCTCGCATTCGACGAACAATCCCAGTTCATCCGCGGCATTCAGAAATTCTTCCGATGGCGGGTAATGCGAGGTGCGGATATAATTGCAGTTGGCGGCGCGAAACAGTTCCGCATCTTTCCGGTCGAGCTCCGGGCTGGTGCTCCGGCCGGTCAGCGGGTAAACGGAATGGCGGTTGACGCCGTGAAGCTTGATCGGGCTTCCGTTGACCAGTACCCGGTTGCCCTGGATTGCTATTTCCCTGATCCCGACTTTTTGCTCGATGATCTCAACGATTTTGCCATCGATAAATACGATGGTTGTCAGGGTATAGAGGTAGGGATGCTCCGGATTCCATGGGTGAGGCTTCTTTACGTTTAGTCTGGTGTCGATTGTGCCTGAAATCTCCCCTGTGCCGGAGAGCAAAGTGGAAGTTATACCACTGGCCACCTGCTTTCTGCTGTCGTCGGCCAGGCTGTATACAAGCCGGGGCTTTGAATTTTTCCCGGAATAATTGGATATGGTGCTTCGAATCAGCAGCCGGGCATCCCGGTAACCGGCATCGAATACGGTGTTCGTGGAATTCTCGGTAATATGAACCGGCGAGGTGGCAAACAGGGTAACCTTCCTCAGGATCCCGCCGACGGTATGACAGGCGTACTGGGAGGTGCAGGCCAGCCGGTCACTGATGGTCAGTGCCTGTACCTCGACTTCCAGAGTGTCGTTATTAAAAGTCAATGCATTGGTTATATCCACTTCAAACGGCACAAAGCTACCTTCATGCTCCCCCAGCGTTTTGCCATTTACCTTCACCTGCGCATGGGAACTCACCGCATCGAAACGGATCCTGACGGGCTTGCCTTTCCAGTCGGCCGGGATGCTTAGCAGCCTGGAGTAAACGGCGGTTTCCCCTTCATTGATGGAAAAACCCTGCATTTCCCACTCTCCGGGAACACTGATCTTGCCAGATTTTGAACCCTGACCATCAATCCTGAAATCCCATTGGCCGTTCAGCGAGATGACAGGATTCTTCACCCCTGAAACCGATACGGGAACCGGTGCCAAAGCTGGAACCTGAAATCCCAGGATGGTTTGCGTCTGGGCCGTTAAGCCAACAGAAATAATTGCAGATAAGCCAATTATGAAAGATACAATCCGGTTCATTGGTCGATGATTTGATTATTGAAACAGCGTTACAATTTAGGGAAAATCTCCCGATAAGAAGAGTGGCCGGGGTGCTTTGCAGCAATCCTCCGGCTTGTTTCGCCATTAGCGGTACTGATTAACATTGGCGGAACTTTGAATATATTTGAAGCAAAATCATACTATCAAAAGAAAGGAAAAGGAATGAAAGCAAAATTATCGGTTGTTCTGCTTTGCGTAGTTTTAATCTGCGGCGGCTGCAAATCAGGCGAAAGTACAAAGGCTGCGGGTTCTTTGGCCACAACGCCTGGTACTGATAATAAAATGATGATTATTGCCAGATTGTCCGTGAAACCGGAAAGGGTTAAGGATTTTGTGGCAGCCGCAAAGGAAATAATCGAAAAGTCGAACCAGGAAAGCGGATGCACCTTTTATCAGTTGTACCAGGATCCATATGATGCCTCAAAATTTGTTTTTGTTGAGGAATACAAGAACCAGGCTGCCGTTGATTCACACTTTGCCACCGAACATTTCAAGGCCTTCGGTCCCAAAATCGCAGACTTGGTAGCCGGTCCGGCAGAAATCAAGATTGTTTCCGTAGCCAAGGAAGTTCTTAAATGAGATGTTTTCGCTGTCACTCGTCACTTGTCACTCGTCACTAAAAAGACGCAATTATGCGTCTCTACAATCTTACGCGTCACGTTTCACGATTTTCTTCTAACTTTATCTGCAAATAGCAATGGTCATCCCGGCGAAGGCCGGAACCCCGTCACGCTGTGCGAATACCAGCAGGCGGAGACCTCTTAATCTTAACAGTACTTAAACCATGTCAACAAACCAATACTTCGTGCGCGACATGCCGCGCCGTAAATTTCTGGAAATGAGCTTTAAAGGCGGACTGGTCCTGGCGGCCTCATCGCCCCTCCTGACTCAGTTCCTGTCTTCCTGCTCCACCGGAACCACCGGTTCTGCGGGGTTGTCAATCGACAAATCGATTCTCAACAAAGTGATCGCCAAGGCACTGGAGAAAGGCGGAGATTTTGCCGATGTGTATATCGAAAACAGAGTCTCCCGGCAAATTGTGATGCAGGAATCCAAATTCAAAAGCGGGTTATACGGGATCAGCCAGGGGGCCGGTGTACGGGTAATATCTGGAAATAAAACCGGATATGCTTATACCGAGGAAATCACTGAGGAGAAGCTTCTCCGGGCCGCCGAAGTGGCCTCATTCGTTGCCCTCAACGGGAAGATCACCGCTCCGGCAAGTATTTCTGTAACTCAAAGACCATCATTTATCACCGTTCAGCAACCTCTTGGAAATATCGCCGATGAAAAGCGGATCGAAATCATGAAACGTGCCGATCAGGCAGCCATGGATTACGATAAGCGGATCAAAATGGCCATGATCAATTATTACGATGAAGTTCGCGGCCGCGTAATCGCAAACAGCGAAGGCGTTTACCTGCGGGACGAGCTTCCCATGATGTTCTTTATCGTTCAAACCATGAGCGACGATGGAAAGGCCCGGCACATGTCGCGGGAGCGACTGAGCAAACATGCCGGCTTCGAGATGTTTGATCAATTTAAACCAGAAATGGTAGCTAAGCGTGCCGCCCGTGAGGCAATAGCAATGCTGGATGCCCAGGATGCCCCCGCGGGAATGATGGATGTTGTGATGCAGAACGGATGGGGCGGGGTACTGGTTCATGAGGCAGTGGGCCATCCCCTGGAAGCCGACAATATCGCCAAAAAGATCGGTGCCTTTACCGGTAAGGTGGGTCAGAAAGTGGCATCCGAAGTCTTCACTATGGTTGGTCCGGGCGAAACGTGCTGATTGATAAAGGAATCCTGAAAGGATACATGAATGACATCCTCAGTGCCAAACAGCTTGGCATGGAGCGCACCGGTAACGGGCGAAGAGAATCTTACCAGTATATACCGATCCCCCGGATGACAAATACATTTATCGAAAAAGGCAGCAGCGATCCGGCCGATATTCTGACATCCACAAAAAAGGGAATCTATGTTCAAAGCCTCAGCGGTGGCAGCGTGAATCCGGTAACCGGTATGTTTAACTTCACCTGCCGCGAAGCTTACCTTATCGAAAACGGTAAGAAAACAGTGCCGATCAAAGGCGCCACCCTTATTGGTTCGTGCCTGGGTGTAATCTCTAACGTCGATGCCGTAGGTAACGATCTGGAATTTGGACCTGGCATTTGCGGAAAAGGCCAAAGCGCTGAAGTTGATGCCGGAATACCTACCGTCAGGATCAGGGGAATAAATGTTGGAGGATCAAGAGCTTAATCATTCACTTTTAACAATCGAACAACATGGACTATATAAAACTTACAGAATCACTGGTTTCAAAGGCGAAACAGTTTGGCGCCAGTGCAGCGGAAGTCTACCTCGAAACCGGCCGCAACCTGTCGATACAGGTGCAGGACGGGGAAATTGAAACCATCCAGGAGGCCTCATCTGCCGGAGTCGGATTCCGCGTTATCGTTGATGGAAAAATGGGGTTCAGTCATTGTAACGATCTGAGCAACAACGCACTGGAAGATACCCTTAAGAGGGCAATAGAGTTTGCAAAACTGACCACACCGGACAAAAATAATGTATTGCCTGATGATAAAGGAGTTACGCAGGTTGATGGGCTATATGATCCGGAAATCATGAAAGTGCCGATGGACAAGAAGATACAGATGGCTATCGAACTGGAAAAGCTGGCCATGAAGGATCCGAGGATCACGAAAAGTTCGGGTGCAGGTTACGGAGAAGGGGAGGGCGAGGTATATATTGCAAATTCCAATGGTTTGTCGAAGACTTACAAATCAGCGGGGTGCAATATCGGCGTGAGTGTAGTTGCAGAAAAGGATGACCAGAAGAACACCGGTGGCGAGTCGTGCTCCCGACGGTTTTTTGCTGATTTGCTGCCGTTGGATGAAATTGCATCCAAAGCAGCGAAGAAAGCCTGGGAGCTCCTCGACCCGGTTATGATCCCAACGCAAAAGGCTGCTGTTATTTTCGACCCGGATGTTGCCAGCTCACTGATTGGCGGAGTATTGGGTGCATTGGTTGGAGAAAGGGTTATACAGGGAGCCAGCTTTTTAAAAGATTATCTGAATAAATCATTCGCCTCCCCCCTGCTCACCATTGTTGATGACGGAACCCGTGCTAAAGGAATGGGCAGCGCACCTTTTGATGGCGAGGGCGTACCCACACAAAAAAGAGTACTGGTTGAAAAGGGGGTGGTTAAAGGTTTTATTTACAATACGATTGTTGCTAAACGAGCCGGAACAACAAGTACAGGTAATGCTTCCCGCGGTGGATTCACCAGCTTGCCGGATATCGGGATACACAATCTGTATATTGAGGCTGGCAACAATACGCCTGAGGAGATCATAAAAGCTACTGATAAAGGCTTGTTGCTCAAAGAGGTAACCGGTTACGGGATTGATCCGGTTACCGGAAACTTCAGCGGCGGAGCTACCGGTTTCTGGATCGAAAACGGAGCGATCAAACATCCGGTTCAAGGCGTCACCATCGCAGGCAATGCCTTTGATATACTGGGGAATATCGATATGATGGCGAACGACCTGGATATGAACCGGGGAATGGCAGCGCCAACTTTCAGGGTAAAGGAGATGCAGATCGGGGGGATGTAGAGACGCATACTTGCGTCTGTGTAAAGTTGCAGAAGCAGAAGCAGCAGGCAGTCGGCAGTAGGCCTGCAGGTGGACTGGTCATCCCCGTGAAAACGGCGACCCTTTACCTAATCACTTATGCTGAGTGTATACTTGTAACAGCCCATCACCTGTTTGGTTACCCTTGCCGGTGAAAAATTCTTATGGGCGTATAGATAGCCGGTTTCAATCATATTCCGCCTGAATTCGGTGCCGGTTAAAACTTTTTCAATGGCTCCGGCGATTTGCTCCGGACTTTCCGGGTCAATGTACAGGGATCCCGGACCTCCGGCCTCTTTCAATGAGGACCTTTGTGATGTAATAACAGCGGTTTTACTTAATAATGCTTCGGCCACCGGTAAACCAAAACCCTCATAAAGAGAAGGATAAATGAGCGCTTTTGAATTTTGATAAATTGATTGGAGATGCGCATTGCTGGACAACCGGTCGATCCATATAACTAATCTATCCAAACCAGCTCTCCTCACCATTTGTTCAACTTCCGTCTTATATTTACCCCCTTTACCAATGACAACCAATGGTATGTGTAAATCCCGCTTTAAATACCGGAATGATTCAATTACCCTCTTTAAATTCTTTCGGGGTTCAACGCTTCCAACCGACAGTAAATAATCGGGAGGGATATTGTATTGCTTAATAACCCGTTCATTCTCATCCTGATTGATTACTTTATAATACATTGGATTACAGGCCTGATAAATGACATCAATTTTATTTGGATCGATACCATAAAACTTAACAATATCATTTTTTGTATTTTCACTGATCGCAATGATTCGATCCGCATGAATGCAGGCATATTTGGATTTCAGATTATAAATTATTCTGTCCAATGCTGAATAAGTTGCAGGATGGATTTTGAAAATTAAATCATGAATAGTAACAACAGTTTTGATCGCGGTTTTATGAATATTAACCGGAATCTCATGACTTAAACCGTGATAAAGCCGGATGTTATCTGATTTCAGTTGATTCTTTATGGAATAGCTTCTCCAGAATGATTTAAACAGTGTTTCCGTTGTGTGGATTTTATATGCAGGGGCTTCGAAAAACAGCTGTGTTTCAGGAGTTGTTCTGATTTTTGGGGTGTACAGGAAATAATCATTATCAGGATAGAATTCCCCCAGATTCTTTAATAAAGTACGACTATAATTTCCCAATCCGGTGAAATTGCAAAATAGCCTTTTTGAATCATATCCAATTTTCATTTGATAAATCTAAACATATAATTTTGATTAAAGGTAGTGTATTTCTACTTTGAAAAACGATCGATTTTATTACTTTTGCACGCAAGATGAAATTGTTAAAAAACTTGATATTTTATATAATCCTGACATTCAGCAATATGCTGAGTTTGGAGATGTGTTTGATTGCACTACTTGATCATCAGCAGGTTAGAATTGAAAATGCTTCAAAACAATCTGAATCAGATGTTTCCACCACCTCCGAAATCGATATCGATCATGATGATATACGGAACTTCAGCCCCCTCCGGCCATTTGATTTAATGGATCTGAAGTCTGTCAGAATCATCAATAAGTCAATAAATTTTTCAGGCAATACCAGCTCAGCTGTTTGGCTTCCTCCCAAGCTTTCCTGCTAATATCTTCGCGCTTTTACCTTTTTTTTTATTATCGGGCAATTAATATTGCCAATTAATTAAACTAATTTATTCCAAAAACAATGGGACATCATAATTATTCTGAACACGGACATAATAGTCACAGACCTGGAGGGTTTAACGGTTATTACGGGCATCAAGGTCATAATGAACATAATAAGTGGATAACTATTCTTGACAGGATCAGGAGCAATAGAAAGTTGAAATTGCTTATTATATCGGCCGGAATTATTATTTTATTTATCATTATTCTACTGGTTGTATTACTTTTCCCCTTAATCTTCAAACTTTTCAATTTTATCATGCAGAACGGATTGAAGGGAGCGTGGGAGTCGATTACGGGATTTGCCGACAAATTGTGGGGTGGCTCAAAATAATCCTGAACACCTGACTTCCCTGAAACCCGATACCTGATACCCGACACCCGATACCCTATATCGGTTATAAGTTGTCGGTTTTTTCACTAGTTTTAGCACCCTGAAAGCTGAAACAGAAGCTATGGGTATCAGGAATCGTTTGGCAGTGATGAATTTCCTGCAGTTTTTTGTATGGGGTTCATGGTTGATTTCTTTGGGCGGCTATCTGGGTATATCACTGCATTTTACGGGAGGGCAGATCGGCGTAATATACGCCACGATGGGAATTGCATCCTTGTTTATGCCAGGCTTGCTCGGAATCGTTGCCGACAGATGGATGAATGCCGAAAAGGTTCTGGGGATTTGCCATATAACCGGTGCAGGTTTGCTGTTTTTGGCATCAACTGCCCGGGATCCGGTGCTGATGTACTGGATCATGTTGTTCAACGCGATGGCTTATATGCCCACTATTGCACTGAATAATTCCGTTTCCTACAGTGTGCTCGGGCAAAAAGGTTATGATGTGATTAAAACTTTTCCACCGATACGCGTTTGGGGAACCATCGGGTTTATTTGCGCAATGTGGGTGGTGGATCTATTTGGCTGGTCGCAAAGCCCAATGCAATTATATATCAGTTCGATATCTGCAATGTGCCTGGGAATTTACGCCTTTACCATGCCGGCCTGTCCACCGGCCAAAGCCCAAAGGAAGGGCTCCTGGGTTTCAGCTTTCGGATTGGATGCATTCGTTCTCTTTAAGCGGCGTAGAATGGCGATCTTCTTTATTTTCGCCATGCTTTTGGGAGCAGCCCTGCAGATTACCAATACTTTTGGCGGACAATTTCTCCAGGAATTCTCATCGATCAGTGAATATGCTGATTCTTTTGCTGTCCGTCACCCAGGTGTTTTAATGTCAGTTTCACAGATATCGGAAACACTCTTTATCCTGACGATTCCTTTCTTTTTACGCCGGTTCGGCATTAAAAAAATTATGCTGCTCAGTATTTTCGGCTGGGTATTTAGGTTTGGCCTGTTCGGACTTGGCAATCCGGGAAGCGGTCTTATTCTCCTCAATCTTTCGATGCTCATTTACGGTATGGCTTTCGATTTCTTCAATATTTCAGGTTCGCTATTTGTCGAAACCGAGACTGACCCCAAAATACGCGCCAGTGCGCAGGGGCTTTTCATGATCATGACAAATGGCATGGGTGCATTTATCGGGGGAACGTGCAGCGGGTGGGTGGTCGATCATTTCACCTCCGGCGGTTCCAAAGACTGGCAAAGCATCTGGTTCGTTTTCGCCGGATATGCTCTTGCTCTCGGCGTTGCTTTCCTATTGGTTTTCAGATACAAACATGAACCGCAGACATGTGACACCCGTTCCAATCAGTTCTTGAAATCGAACCAGAAATAGAAGTCATTCGGCCAGCTCGGTTCTCCTTCAGCCATTCCGGAGAGCGGAAAAGAGATTTGCGGAGAAGTATACCGCATCGTCCCTGAGTAAAACGTATAATCAGCGGCGGGAACCGACAGCCTCCTGAATGACAGCTGTAGCCCATTTAATACTACTTCGACCGGCAAATCATTCAGTTTGAATTTAATGTCCAGGTTCAAGGATTTGATTTCGCATTCTGCCGAGGTGACTTTAGTGCCATCATCGCTGAAGTTAAGTATCAGGGAATGGTAGTCGATGTTGCCATTGTTAAAGTCTATTTTTCCCTTAACCGTCAAAACATTCCCAGTCCAAATGGCCGATTCGATTTGGTTATAGGCGGAATAAAAGGCAAAAGCTGAAGCAAACGTCTTTTCTTTGTTGCCGTCCTGATGGTCATTGTATTTCACAATGAACGTGTTTCGAAAACCCAATACAGGCATTTTGTGCAAAACTTCCGGCGGAATTCCGACAAAGAAATTCTTTGGTTCACTGGTTAAACCTTCTGATTCAATGGTAATTGCGATGTTCCCTTTCAGTGCCGGCATGTCAATGGTAAGCTTGTCTGCCGGTATTCCCTGGCCGCCACTGTTAGTTATTGGCACCGTATTTCCGTTTACTTTAACGAAGGTTTTGGATGGATCAGCCGACCAGTTTTTTCCGAAAATGGAGATTGTTTTTGACCATTTATCATATCCGCCCCAGGGCGAGTAGCCGGGAAACGCCTTCGTTCCGATAAAGGTTCCTAAAGAATCGATCACCGGTGGGCTTTTTATTAATTCAAAATCAATTTTATTACTGGCAACCTGACTGATTATGACCTGGACAGGTCCGCTGGAAGCACCGTCAGGAACCGTAAAATCAATTTGGGTTCTGGTCCAGGATTTCAGATATTTAAGAAGGTTAACAGCCTGATTATTAATGTATATTGAAGAAGAAGTTCCATTGCCCAGATTTGATCCCCGGATACTGACATCCTCACCCACTTTTGCTTTTTGCGGAATAATAGCCGAAATATAGGGTTGCGTGTTGAAGCTGAAACTTATCGAAGCCGTTCCGTTATCATCTTTGGTTTTATTTATACAAACAACTTCCATCCATTCCTGAGTATCGGATAATTCAACGATAATGCTGTCATTTTGATTAAGTTCTTTAATAAAGTTTGTGGTACCGTTTCTTTGCATTTTGTAAGCCAGCAC
>JAPLDV010000171.1 GCA_026391235.1 Bacteroidia bacterium
TGAAGGAGGTGTGGTGCTTGATGAAACTGGCCATCCATTGCCCATTCTGATTCAGGTAAGCAAAAACTTTGCCGGTGAAAAAGAGGAGCGTTTTTATAATCCGCAGGATACAGCTTTTAGCGAAACTTTTTTCCCTTTGTACCTGGAGCCTTATGAAGAGCTGGAAATCAGCTCACTTCACCTGTACCAGAACTGGGGAAGGCACATGACCAAGCACTGGTCGTCGCTCGGATTTTTCATGGATTATTTTCATTCGTCGACAGGCGTAACCGAAACCACCTGCTATATCCCGTTCAAATTTGGCCATAAAACAGGTATTTCGATTGGTGATTTCAGGGCGATGAGCCAGGAAACTTTTTGGAGCGGACAACCTCAGCACGATAATGTGGCAGGGCATAGTTTTCTCACCTATTTCGACGGCAAACAATGGAACTACCCGGAATATCGGGGAACCACCTACAAAAGTACCGGCGCTAACTGGTGCAATGTTGAGATGGAGTACCTCTCGTCTGATGGTTGCATCCAGTTGCTGTTGGATATTTGGGAGGTGCCCCAGGATGATGAAGTGCGAAGCTTTTTTACGGCCCGGTATAAAGTGTTGAAACCTCTTGCCGTTGATGATGCCAAAGCCAATTTTCGCTTTTTGGACATCAGTTCAGCCCAGCAATCCCTGCGTTATCAGAATTATGCCTATACCGGCACAAAGTTTACACGCCTGACCTGGGCAAAGGGGATATTCGTTTCAGCCTTGTGCCGGCAGCTGACCGGCTCGTATTGAAACCGGGTGATGAGATTACTGTCTCCGGATTCTGGCTGCCATACGGTGAGGTCAATGGCGCGAAAACACCTGCGCGCGAAATCATTGCCTTTGGAAAAGATCAACCCCGGGTTGTGGATGTACAGAAGGGTTTCGTATTAAATAATTTGCCGACAACCATTCAGGTGGAGAATGATGAGGCTCAGTTTACAATCAGGGGGGGGCTGAATGTTTTACCGATAATCGCCACCGGCCTGAACAGTTATCAATATCCGGCTTTGTACGAAAAGATTGGCGACAGCTGGGAATTTGTACACATGGAACATACAAGTCCATTCGATGGGATGCAGCTGTTTTGTGACAAAGACGGAAAGTTTGGGGCTGTTTTTTTGATACGCACCAACGGTGAAGCCCGCGAATTCAGGATAAAATCAGCTGAACCATACCCGAATTTCAAACGGATTGAAATCCAACCTGAACAATCCTCCAAAGCTGAAGTATCAATCAATAACCCTTTTGAAAAGCTCAGGGTAAAATTGATTATCGATAACCAAATCTATACCAATCCGATACACTGGAATGAAAGCAGCGGTAAATCATTCTGGTACGGCAATTCACTAAAAGATACACTTTCAGGAGCCAGGGTTACCGGTTTCGAAGACCATGTGGAGGTGCAATATTGGTGGCAAAACAGTACAACTGATAACATGATCAGGTCACCAAAATTCGAACTGGAAATTGATGCAAACCTCTTTGCCGGAAAGTTCAAAGCCTTTGTTTATAAGAATGGTCAATTGTCAGAATGTCAAAATATTAACAAGACAATATTCTTTGAAACCGGTGAATTGAGCTATGGAGTACAACCGGGAATCATCGTTTTATATAATTCCGATAAGGATTACTGCCTCGCGCTTTCCTTTAAAAATGCATCGACGGTTTTTCTCAAAAACAACAGCGTAGGTGTGATACTTTCAAAACAGAATTGCCCCATGGATCGGAGAAAAGTAATGGAGGGAAATGTTTATTTGGTGAAAGGCAGCCCAGCCAGGCTGCAGGGAATAATAGAACAGGAATTGCCGGTATGGAAATCTGGCCAAACTGCCGGACAAATGCCGGTTTCGGACCATGACCCTGTTCATTCCCTCGGCAACGGAAAGATGTGCATCTATGAAAAGGGGCCGAATATTATTACAGCCTATTCGGGGCCTTACTCATCACCCTCTTTTCTAAAGCTTGATTGGATAAAAGATGATCAGGCAGAATCACAAGCGAAAAGAAAACCCGGAACCGCAATCTGGACCCATAACATCCTCTCCGGGGCTAATGAAACTGGTATATTGCTCGATTTTGTGGATGCCGAAATTCCCTGTTTTGTGCGGCGGATCCAATCCAAAAGCAAGATCAACTTCCGTGTGAAGCTGGAGAAATATGTGCAGGTTATCGACAACACCGGCCGGTTGAA
>JAPLDV010000254.1 GCA_026391235.1 Bacteroidia bacterium
CTGAAATTACAGATTCAGGGAGTGCTAATGTGCCAATGAGCCAATGAGATAATGTGTCAAAGGTCTCTATTAAGAGGATATCACGTAACAATGTTCACTCCCTGTTTTAAATGCCATTGTCCCCTTATGAATTTCCTCAAAAGTTAGTGGTAATCAATAAATGGCACATTGGTATTGGAGGCTATTCGCACATTAGCACTCCCTGAATCTGTAATTTCAGAACTCAAAACTGGTCTTTAAATCTCATCATTGGAACTTGTCCTTAAAAAATTCCCATTAAAAAACAAACCCGCAGAACCATCGGTCCTGCGGGTTTTTCTGTGAACTTTTAATAAAGAGGTCGCTTAAAGGACGGCTATTTAGTAACAGGTGCCGTTGTTGTTTTGACGGCAGCTGTTGGTTTAACAGCAGTAGTGGCTTTTGCCGGTGAACCTGTTTTCTTGGCTGGTGAGGCTGATTTTTTTGCCGGTTTGGCGGCTGAGGCTGATTTAGCAGGTGCTGTTGCATGAGCTGCGGGTGTTGTTGCATGAGCAGTTGTGGCTGCCGGTGCAGGTGTCACTGCATGTGCGGTTGCTGCCGGTTTTTTAACTTCCTGTTTTACCTGTGCGTTTACGGTAACGGCTCCGAACATCAGAGCGAGACTGAGTACTAAGGCTAATTTTTTCATTTTATTTATAAATTAAGTTATTGATGGATCAAAGGTGGAGCGGCGATTATGAAGGAATCGTGAAGATTCAGCCGCCTCAGTCGATCTTAACATAATTTAACGGAAAGATGATTTTGAATACGGATCCCTCGTTCTCCGAAGAAACGACTTCGGTTGTAAGATGGTGATAATCAGCTATCGATTTAACAATGGACAGGCCTAGCCCGAAACCTTCGGAGCTGTGGTCCCTGATACGCCTGAACCGGTCGAAAATGAAGGGAACCTGGTCTGGCTTGATACCCATGCCATTGTCAGCCACCTCGATGATCAGCCCATTTTCGGGGCGTAAACTGCTGATGCGCACAAACCCGCCTTCATGGTTGTATTTGATGGCATTGCTGATCAAATTAAACATCAAGACGTGGATGAGCGATTTGCTAAGATCCGTAACCCACAGTTGATGGTCAATCCGGTTCTCCAGTGAAATGTTTTTTGTCGCTGCCCGGTCCTCGATATCTGAAATGATCTCATCGATCAGGTCGGAAACGCGGAAAGTTTCCTTTTTTGGATATTGATCGTTCTCAATTTTGGAGATCAATAGCAATGCCCTGATAATCTGCTGTAAACGATTGACCTGATATTGCATGTCGACTACCGGGGGGGCCAGCTCACGCGGCAATTGGGGAGAAACCACAAAATTCTCCATTTTGCTTTGAATGACCGATACAGGCTTCATCAGATCGTGTGATAATTCGGCAATGAACCTTTTCTGTGTGGCGAGATTCGTAGTCATCTTCCGCATGAGCTCATTGATCACATGGTTCAGATAGGCGAAATCGGTGGTGGAGGTTTTCAGCTCCGAATAATCGAATGATTCGGGTGTTGTGGTGGTTCTAAGTTTGGGAATGATCATGTGGTTAAGCGGACGGAGCAGATATTTGAAAATTCCAAGGTCGAACAGAATGGTGATGATCAGCACGACAAGAATAATTAACAGGGAAGTCACCTTGATTGTTTTTTCGAAACCGGAGATGATCTGGATATTCCGTCCGATCTCGAGCTGGTAAATCTGCCAGTCGATCCTGAAGTTATAGGTAAGAATCCGGTAATCAAACTCTTCACCTTCGATCTCCCGGGTAACACTGGAATACACAGGCTTATCGGAAACCGGCTCCATTGACAGGATGAGCGTGATGAACTCCTCCTTCAGCATGTTGTAGCTGGCATAGGCACTGTCCTGCTCCTCCTTCAGAAACGAACGGATGCCGATCTTGTTCACGATGGCCAGGGTTTTGTCTTTCATTTTCCGCAGGTCGCGGTCGGTATGATTGGTGGCAATCTTTTCAAACACCTGACCCAGGACTACCAGGAACAGTAGGAATATGATGATCTTCGAAATTGCGCCGATCAGTGCCAGTTTAAGCTCGAGCTTCATCCGGATAATATTTATCAGACAAAATTGCGAAATTTGAGGCTGATTTAACGCTTAATTATTTTACCCATCAGATGCATATCCTGATCGTGGAAGATGAAAAGCTGCTGTCCGGCGAGATCCGAAAATATCTCGAACGGGAGGGCTTTTCGTGTGAGGAGGCCTTTACCGGCCGCGTGGCATCGGACAAGCTGTGGGCCAATGAATACGACATCGTGCTGCTCGACCTGGGACTGCCTGATTATGACGGGATCGACCTGCTCAGGGAGATGATAAAGGCGAAGAAGGACAGTGCCATAATAATCCTGTCGGCCCGCAGTTCACTGGATGAAAAGATCAGGGGTCTCAACCTGGGGGCCGACGATTATTTGCCCAAGCCGTTTTCTTTGCTTGAACTGAAGTCGCGGATATTGGCTGTGGTGCGCCGTAAGCACGGACTGAAAGGAAACCTGATTCGAATCAACGACCTGGAAATTGATCTGGATAAGCGCATGGTATTTTGCATGGGCCAGCCTTTGCCCCTCACCCGAAAAGAATATGACATCCTGGTTTTCCTGGTCCTGAACAAGGACCGCGTGGTCACCCGTCTGCAGATCTCGGAGCACATCTGGGGCGATATCATCGAAGAGAATTACAACTCCAATTATATCGATGTTCATATCAAGAACTTGCGCAAGAAGATAGGCGACCTGGCAGGGGAGGATTATCTGGAGACGGTGAGGGGGGTGGGATTTCGGTTTAATACGGTGGATTTTTGAAGTAAGATGGTTGTGATTCCGATTCAGAGTTCCGAATGCCGAATAGGAGATTCAAGGGCGGTAGAGGCCGGCCTTTGCGCCGGCCTGTATTATTTCCAAAGGAGATTGCCGTACGGGCCGGCCTCAGAGCCGGCCCGGAGCTCACGCCGGCCTCAGAGCCGGCCCGGAGCTCACACCGGCCTCAGAGCCGGCCCGGAGCTCACACCGGCCTCAGAGCCGGCCCGGATTCCAGTTCTGTCCTTTTAGCAGTTCCTTGCAAATGTCACGGCGCTGGAAAATCAAGGGCAGGTCAAGTGAAAGTCTGTTGAAGGAAATCGGGAGGGCACTGAGGCCCTCCCGTACAATTGTCTTTCGGGAATAAAGATTCGGGAGGGCGTAAAAGCCCTCCCCTGTATGGCCCTGAATCTCCAACTCGGCATTCGGAACTCTGAATCGGAATCTCAACCATCTTAAATTATCCTTCTTGATAATTCCTCTTTCCTCGACCTCGATATCGGCACACTCGATCCGTCACTCATCTTCAGATACCCCCCATCCCGTTTGACAAGTGTTTGAATATGATTGAGGTTCACAAGGTGCGACTGGTGGGTGCGAATGAAACCGCAGGATTCGAGGGCGGCCTCGAAGTCCTTAAGGGTGTGCGAAACGAGTATTTCCTTATGGTTTTCGATGATGAACCGGG
>JAPLDV010000127.1 GCA_026391235.1 Bacteroidia bacterium
GTATCTGAATTCTTTTCACACACCATATCCAGGTGGCTTTGCAAACATACTCCCGGGTGATTTTCATATCCCGGCGAAGCTGGTTTGCAAATGACCAGGTTTCCTGCATCATCTGCCTCAAAAGAGAGATTTCGGGCCTGAGCAAAATGGACCAGATAATCGCGGATTTGCTGTTCATGATCACTTGGTCGC
The DNA here is from genome assembly GCA_026391235.1 of Bacteroidia bacterium. The sequence goes on from JAPLDV010000127.1 coordinate 193, forward strand.
GGAATGGCAAGCACCTCCTTGAAAAAATTCCAGAGGGCTATGGGTTCGAGGTTAGTTAATCCGGACATATTTTAAGGTTTTTGTAAAGATATACCTAATCCCTGGCTATTGATCAAGCTATAAAAAAAACTATATTTACGACACAAATTAGGGTTGGGCCAAAACCCCCAGGTTGAAACCCGGGGTTAATGAAGGCTATAGATGTCACACTTGAACAATTTTGTAATATACTGATATTGAATATTTTACAAAATTGCTAAAAGTTGATCTGAGATTTAAAAGGTCTCATCATTAACCCCGGACTTCAGTCTGGGGTATTTTGACCCGGCCCATCAACCTATTAAAAAATAAATCGTTATGACCAAGAGAACCATTGTCGCTTTACCCGGTGACGGTATTGGTGCCGTCGTGTTGGAAGCCGCCATCCGGGTACTGGATGCCGCAGGTTTTGAAGCCAATTATGAATATGCCGATATTGGCTGGGAGTTTTGGAAAAAGGAGGGGAACCCATTGCCCGACCGCACAATAAGGCTTCTGGAACAACACAAAATCGGATTATTCGGTGCCATAACTTCGAAACCTAAGGATGCCGCCGCCGCAGAACTGGCTCCTGAATTGCAAGGTAAAGGATTTGTTTACGCCAGTCCGATTGTTGGGATGCGCCAGCTTTTTGATCTTGACATTTGTATAAGGCCATGCCGCACCTACACAGGAAATCCTTTGAACTTTGTAAGAAGGGGCGCCGAAGGAAACATCGAGGAACCATTTGTTGATGTGGTCATTTTCAGGCAAAATACGGAATGCCTGTATAGCGGCGTTGAATGGTCGAATCCCCCGGAGCAGGTTTATGAAGCTTTTAAAACCCATAAAGCTTTCCTGAAAAATTTCGGGAATGTTCCAAAGTAAGAATTGTCGATTTCGGCAAGGATCTTTACGAAAAAGTATACCGGAAGGATACTCAGGGCAGCATTTGAACATGCCGGAAATAATGGATACCGTTCGGTGACTGTTTGTGAGAAACCAAATGTCATCAGGGAAACAAGCGGAATGATGTACAAAATGGCGCAGGATATGCAGAAAAATGAATATCCCGGGATCGAGCTCTGGAATACCAATATCGATGCTCAGATGATGTGGCTGACCAAGAATCCTGAGGATTACGGGGTGATAGTTGCCGGCAACATGTTCGGTGATCTTGTTTCGGATGGATTTGCCGGATTGATCGGCGGATTGGGGTTTGCCTGCTCGGCTAATCTTGGTGAGGAAATTGCAGTTTTTGAACCCACCCACGGCTCAGCTCCAAAATATGCCAACTTCCCGGTTTCGATCGTGAATCCCATTGCCATGGTTGCAAGCGCTTGCATGATGCTTCACCATATCGGCGAAAAAACAATGGCAACGCGTATAGAAAAAGCTATCGCTGAGGTGATTGCCGAAGGAAAAGTGAGAACATACGATATGATGAAGATGACCGGCTCACCGGATGTTATTAAAAAGGGAGCAGCTTCGACTGCCACGATGGCTGATGCAATAATTTCAAAATTATGAACCAGGAAGTTTTAAAATTGTGGCCTGAATTGATGTGGATTCAGGATGCCGGCCTTCGCGAAAAAACTGCGCGAACCTGGGAAATCGCCCTTGAGCGAAGCGTTTTGACGGCCGAAGATTTGAATACCATTCCATTTACTCTTTTGGTACCAAATTTAAAAGTCAGTTTCATGGCTCACAAACGCGCGGTGGTCCATATTGCACGGGATGCCGGTATCAGGTGCCACCAGTTTTTCGGGGATGATCTGCCGGTAAATATGGACGTGCTGATCTCCGGGGCCATTCTTGCCGATGTTGGAAAAATGCTGGAATATGAACTTAAAGACGGGAAAGCTGTCCAGGGAAAATACGGGGCTTATCTCAGGCATCCGTTCTCAGGTGTGGCACTTGCTGAGGAATGCCATGTTCCGGCCGAAGTTTGCCACATTATCGCTGCGCATGCCCATGAGGGTGACCTCGTTAAAAGAACCACTGAGGCTTATCTGTCAGAGAAAGCCTGATTAACAATCCATTGTCGGCCAATAAGGAACTGGCCACGCAAATCGCTGAAGTGAAAAGGGCAATCATTAAGTCAGCGTGGTTACCTGGCCTTGACCTGAACGCACAAGCAACCTGGCAGTCGGATGTGGTGGTTATCAACTTCGATCTTCCTTTTCCGGTAAACTTTCCTAAAATTCCAAAAGATCAGTATAGAATTACAACCGATATCACGCAAATGATCTTCGACGGCGGAAGTATAAAAAACCAGCAAATTATCGAAAATGTCAATTCTGATCTTTTAGTTAAGGAATTGGAAATAAGAGAGTATGAATTGAAACAAACGGTAGAGGATCTTTATTTTGCCATCCTGGTGACTGAGAAACGAATTGAGGTAATGAAGCTCATGGCACAATCTCTCACCCAGACTATCCGCCAGGTTGAATCTGGCGTTAAAAACGGAATTCTTAGCGAATCAGACCTTTCAGTGATTCTTGCCGAACAAATAAAAATCGAACAACAGCTTATTAGTCTCCAGGGACTTGAACTGCGGGCTGCTAAATCGCTGGGTTTATTAATGGGCAGGGAAATATCCCGCGAAACGCATTTTATTATACCTGAAAATGTAAATGGAGAAAACCTTACGGGCGAGAGGCCGGAATTACAAATGTTAGATTTACAGGGCACTATGCTTGGAGCCAGGAAAACACTGCTGAATTCCCAACGCATGCCCAGGATTATGGCTTTTGGTCAGGCCGGTTACGGTAAACCCGGACTTAACTTTATGGGTAACCAATGGGATCCTTACCTCCTTGTCGGGTTGAAAGGAACATGGAATATCTGGGATTGGGGAAGAGTTAAGCGACAAAAAGAAGCTTTTAACCTGAATCAAAGAGTTATTGATAATCAGAAGGAATCTTTTAGCCGGCAAATAACCCAGGCCGAAGAAAAGCAAATGATGTTAATAAGCGAGATTAATGCTCTCCTTTTGAAAGATGCTGAATTATTGCTCAACAGGGAGAAAATTACCGCTGCTTATAACAGTCGGCTGACGAATGGAATGATTACTGCAAGCCAGTTTATTACTGAATGGACCCGCGAACAGGAGGCCCGCATAAATCAGGAAGTTCGTAGAATCGAACTAATCAGTTCTGAATATAAACTACTGTCAATCAATGGAAAATGAAATCAATAAGCCTTTCTTTTATTTTAATCTTCGCATTATCCTGTTCACGGAGTGATACCGGATTTGATGCTATGGGACATTTTGAGGCAGATGAGTATATGCTGACAGCAGAATCCGGTGGTAGAATTATTCAGCTGGATTTCAAAGAGGGAAGCAAAATTCGCCGGGGAGATACAGTAGCTATTACCGATACAATTTCGGTTTATCTTCAGCTACAACAATCAAAAGCCCAGCAAGCTGCCGTTGAATCTAAGATCCCGGGAATAAATGCTCAGGAAAAAGTGGTTGCAACGGAAATTTCGGTTTTGAAAGCAGAAAAAGAACGATTTGAAAATCTCTTCACGGATAAAGCGACCAGTGAAAAATCGCTGGATGATATTGTTCATCAGATTGACCTGGCAAATGCACGCAAAGGAACCTTTTCGACACAGATTGCCAGTCTCCGCCAGGACGTAAAAGTAATTATGGCTCAGCAGAATATTTTAACCGACCAATTGCGGAAATGCAGGGTTATCTCACCTGCCGATGGAATTGTTATCGACCTGATAGCCAAACCTTCCGATTTAATGACCCCTGGTAAACCGATTTTAAAATTAGCTGATATTGAACAGATTATCCTTAAGGCTTATATCAGTGAGGATCAATTGTCCATGGTTAAATTATCAGAGCAGGTAAAAGTAAGAATTGACAGCCCTGATGGACGTTTTCTCGAATATCCGGGCCAGGTTTTCTGGATTTCTGATCAGGCAGAGTTTACCCCAAAAGTGATCCAGACAAAAAAGGAAAGGGTTAATCTTGTTTATGCAGTTAAAGTCAGGGTGAACAATGACGGCAGAATAAAAATCGGGATGCCGGGCGAATTATTTCTTGTCAATGAATAATCCAATTGTCGAATGCCGGAGTGTTTCGAAAAAGTATGGTGAAATAGCCGCTTTAGTCAATTTTGATATTGACATTTCTGAAGGCGAGGTGTTCGGAATTATTGGCCCTGACGGAGCCGGAAAAACAACTTTATTCCGGATTCTTTCGTCCCTGATTTTACCCGACTCAGGAAGCGCCACGGTTTTAGGCCATGATGTTGTTAAAGATTACCGTTATATCAGAAAATCAATCGGTTTCATGCCCGGCAGGTTTTCCTTATACCAGGACCTGACGGTTGAAGAAAATCTGAATTTTTATGCGTCGGTTTTTGGTGTCAATATTCAGGAGAATTATCACCTGATTAAAGATATTTATGGTCCGCTTGAACCCTTCCGGACACGAAGAGCAGGTAAATTGTCGGGCGGGATGAAGCAAAAGCTTGCCCTATCATGCGCCCTGATACACAAACCCACACTTCTGATCCTTGACGAGCCGACCACCGGAGTTGATGCCGTGTCGAGAAAGGAATTCTGGGACCACCTGGGTTCTTTACAAAATGGTGGAATGACCATTTTGGTATCAACTCCTTACATGGACGAAGCACAGAGATGCGGGCGCCTGGCCATGATTCAGAAAGGCCGGATTCTGGATATTGGCAGGCCAGATGAGATCCGTTCACGATTTAAAGGTATACTGTTTCAACTGACTTGCTCCGATCGTTATCAGGCACTGTTAATATGCAGAAAATCAGAACAGATCGGTTCAGTCCATGCATTCGGCCAATCTTTACATTTGACCCTTGCTGGTGGGGCTCAAACCGAGGTTGTTCATAAAATGCTGATTGATAATGGGATTGATGACGTTGTGATTCAGGAGATTTCTCCTTCCATTGAAGATTGTTTCATTCAATATTTGATTTAATACGCAAATCATGGAAACAGAAGCAATCATTGAAGTGAGAGACCTGGTAAAGCGTTTTGGTAAATTTATTGCCAATGATCATTTGAACTTTACTGTTGCCAAAGGAGAAATATTTGGATTTCTTGGTGCTAACGGAGCAGGGAAGACCACTGCAATAAGGATTCTCAGCGGTCTTTCCGGTCCAACTTCGGGTCGCGTGTTTGTTGCCGGTATTGATGCCTCAAAGTATCCTGAAAAGATAAAGAAATCAATTGGTTACATGTGCCAGCGGTTCTCTTTATATGAGGATCTTACAGTTTTCGAAAATATCAGGCTATACGGTGGGGTTTATGGATTAACTATCGGTGAAATTCGGCTTCGAAGTGAAGAGATGCTTAAAAGACTCGGTATTTCGGATTTACGAAATCGTTTGATCGGATCTGTTCCATTAGGGTGGCGACAGAAATTGGCTTTCTCGGTAGCTATTTTTCATAGGCCCAGGATAGTTTTTCTTGATGAACCAACGGGAGGGGTGGATCCTGTTGCCCGCCGTCAGTTCTGGGACCTGATCTATGAGGCTAGCCGTTCAGGGATAACTGTTTTTGTAACAACTCATTACATGGATGAGGCTGAATATTGCGACCGGGTATGCATTTTATCTGAAGGAAAAATTCAGGCTATGGGTAACCCCTTAGAGCTGAAATCGTCCTTTGGTGTTGCAACAATGGATGAGGTTTTTGTAAAAGTGGCCAGAAATGTGTAAAACTTCAATATGAACAGGTTTATCAGTCTGGTTAAGAAAGAGTTCAACCATATCTTCCGCGACCGGAGGACCTTGCTGATCCTCTTCGGAATACCAATCATGCAAATCCTGATTTTTGGCTATGTTGTAAACAGTGATTTTAAGAACATAGGAATTGCGGTTCTCGACCAAAGCGGTGACGCTCATACACAAAAAATTCTGAACAAGATATTTTCTTCCGGATATTTCAATTTTTCAGGCAATATTCATGATGAACAGGGAATATCTGATCAGTTTAAAACCGGTAAAATCAAAGCTGTTCTCGTATTTGAATCTGATTTTGGAAAAAATATGGATAACGGCCAATCGGCAAATATTCAGATTATTACGGACGCATCGGATCCCAACGTAGCAAATACCACGGTCGGATATGTTTCCGGAATTATTCGGTCCTATCAGGCTGAATTGGCAGGACCCACAGCAGGCAAACTGATTATAGAACCCCAATACCGTATGGTTTTTAATGAAAATCTTACCAGTGCCTACATGTTTGTACCCGGAACAATGGCTTTGATCCTTATGCTGATCTCAGCTTTGCTTACTTCAATATCTGTCACCCGTGAAAAAGAATTGGGTACACTTGAGGTCATTCTGGTCAGTCCCTTGCGGCCATCACAAATTATTATTGGTAAAGTTACTCCGTATGTTTTTCTAGCCTTTATCAACGGATTGGTAATCTTGTTATTAGGTTATTTTGTTTTTGGTTTGCCGATATCCGGCAGTCTGATTCTTCTCCTGGCTGAGCTTTTGCTTTACATTACGCTGTCATTAGCACTGGGGATATTAATATCAACAATTGCAAAAAGTCAGCAAATAGCCATGTTCATGTCGCTGTTTGTGCTCATGCTGCCGACAGTTCTTTTATCCGGTTTTATTTTCCCGATCGAGAATATGCCGGTAATTCTACAATGGATCAGTGCCCTGCTGCCGCCGAGATGGTTCATTATTA
>JAPLDV010000120.1:0-3538 GCA_026391235.1 Bacteroidia bacterium
AAATCTTCTGAGGGTGGTGGTTTTCCGGTTAACCGATCTTGCTGCCATGCCCTCATCGAGCATTAGGATCACCCAGCTCCGGATTTGCCTGGTTGTACATTTTACTATTGAGTCACCTAAACCGCTTTCCCCAACAAAGCGAGTAAACTGCAACAAGTCAGTTTTATATGATTGCAAAGTATATGGGGAATATCGCTTTTCGGTATGAAGAAACCTTAGGAACAAATCAACTGTGTCCATCATGATCCGGAATCTTTACATAAATATAACAATAATTTGTAAAGATTGTTATGGATCGAATAAAGGTGGATAAGTTTATTCGTTCTCTTCTGCCTGCTGCAGACCCTGCACATAGGCAGCACGGAGCAACTCCTGACGCCGTTTGATCGAAGGTTTAGTGAAAGCCTGACGTGCTCTTAATTCTTTAACCACGCCGGTTTTTTCAAATTTACGTTTGAATTTTTTGAGAGCCCTTTCAATGTTCTCACCTTCTTTTACCGGAATAATGATCATACGTTAGTTCTTTTAATGCGTTCAGTTAACCGAAATTTGGACTGCAAAGTAAAACAAAAATCTTCATTTAACCAAAATCTTATTTTCTTTTAGAGTAGAATCTGACACAACAGTAATGTAATGCGACAAGCAACCCCAGAGTGAGTCAACCAATATACCTGCCGCCCAAAGTTCCCCTGTTGATACAAGCAGGCCTTTCTTATCGCGAAATCTTGCAATTGCCTTAACCTGTTCATATTCCAGGTAGGGATGAGCCAGAAGTTCTTTAAATGTTGCCTTGTTTATATCCATCTTACGGATTCTTGAAGTATCGATACTTATCAGTTTGATAAAACCGGCCAGCCGGGCCGAATCCATGCCATATACCTCTTTCAATTGTTCGGGATACGCAAAACCACCGAGCTTCTCGCGGTACTTGATTATGCGTCTCGCAAAAGCAGGTCCGATCCCGGGCAGTTCGTCAAGAGCAATACTATCAGCCGAATTAATCTCAAGGATTTTGGGTTTTCTGCGGGCCTGACTGGTTTGATCCTCCGAGGCAATAGCAACTGTATCACCATTGGAATCACTAACCATCGGGCTGATCGAATAGGCAAGAAGACGGATCAGGATAACTCCAGAACTTAAAATCAGAACTCCCCTCAATTCCGACCTCGTAAAAAGATACCGGTAAAATTTGGTCATACGAACCTCCTTTTACCGGTAATAGATGCAGTTCGGATGCCTGAAAGGAAATTTCCCGTCTATTTTTTTTCGGTTATGTTGTGCGAATTACAACCTATCAAGGCAGTTCAAATCCTCAAATGCTTGTTGCAGCCTGGCAATCAGGGTTTTTTCTCCTTCACGGAGCACCACCCGCGGATCGTATTTTTTCTTATTGGGTTTATCTGCTCCTTCAGGGTTACCGATCTGTGTCTGCAGATATCCCTTATTTTTTTCATAGTAATCCCTGATGCCGATCCAATACGCCCACTGAGTATCGGTATCAATATTCATTTTGATAACTCCATAGGAAATGGCTTCGCGGATTTCTTCCTGAGTTGAACCGGAACCGCCATGGAAGACAAAATTAACCGGTTTGGCTCTGGTCATCAGGTTCTTTTCAATATAGTCCTGCGAATTTTTCAGAATTGCCGGATGCAGTTTTACATTACCCGGTTTGTAAACACCATGAACATTCCCAAATGATGCTGCAATGGTAAACTGGTCACTGACTTTTGAAAGCTAGGCATAAGCAAAAGCCACATGTTCGGGTTGTGTGTATAAAAGGGAATTATCTAATCCGGTATTATCGACACCGTCTTCCTCGCCACCTGTTACCCCAAGTTCTATTTCGAGGGTCTTGCCCATTTTATTCATGCGACCGAGGTATTTTTTACAAATTTCGATATTCTCGGCCAGCGGTTCTTCCGACAGGTCAAGCATGTGGGAGCTATACAGAGGTTTGCCATGGCGCTGGAAATGTTTCTCACCCTGATCCAGCAGGCCATCGATCCAGGGTAGCAGTTTTTTGGCTGCATGATCGGTATGCAGGATAACTGGAACACCATAGGCTTCAGCAACTGTATGGATATGGCGGGCACCGGAAATCCCTCCGAGTATCGCGGCTTCCTGTTTGTCATTCGGCAGCCCTTTACCGGCCCAGAAAGAAGCACCTCCCTGTGAAAACTGTATAATTACAGGACCTTTGGCAGTACGTGCAGCTTCGAGAACAGCATTGACCGAGTTGGTGCCAACCACGTTTACTGCAGGAATGGCAAAACTGTTTTCTTTGGCGATACTAAAGATCTTTTGAACATCTTTACCGGTAACGTTAAGTACTAGATCGCTCCACATGTAATTCCTATAGCCAGGTATCCATCTCGGGCCATCCGGAGTACCGGGATCTCGCAGTTTTATTCCAAGATCGAGCCTGCCAATGAAGTAGGAAAGATCAGCACGGATACCGAAACCGGTTCCGACAGCAACCTCACGGTAAAAACCAGATGCTTTGAAAACGGAACCCTTCCGGTCATCCGATGAGTCGATAGCCCAGATATTACCTGCATCAACGAATACTGCACCTTTTATTATCGAGAAAAGATCGAAACGATATTCAGCACTTGCCTCCAGTTTTACATCTCCCAACTGGTTCGGATACAATCCCTTCTGATCTGCCGGAATAATATAGGTACCCGGACCGAGTGACCTGACTTGCCATGCACGGATACCTGACGACCCGCCGGAGAAATATTTCTTTTCAAAAGGCATGGCATTGGTGTTTCCATAAGGATAGGCGGCTCCGGCAAAAAAACGGAATGCCATTTTATTTGATGAACTGATGACCCAATGATATCTTATATCGACATCAGCTTCAGCATATTGAGAGAATGGAGTTTTGAACAATTCATAACCATTTTCAGGTTTTATCTGACTTGTCAGGCGGTTGTATCCCCAAAACACATTACCCGCAATTTCCGGTCGTAACCTGACATAAAAGAAACTTAACTGCTTATTAACCTCCTGATTGGAAAATGTATAGGTATAGTTCAAAGCCGGAACCATGTGTGAGCGAAAGCTATTTTCGACATAAGTGCCTTTTATAACCTGATAGAATTTATCCGACATTTGAGAAACGTTCACGAAGTTGAACTCGAAAATATTGATCTGATGCCTTGATAGAGTCGTCTTCCAGTTGTAACCATAAGCAGCATTCACGATGGTTCGGGTAAAGTCGGGCCGTCGCTGATAATTATAACTCAGGTTAACCGAAGAGTGAGGTTTTCCAAATATCGGCCTTTTCCGATTTGAAAAAGGGATCCAGGAGCGGGGGACTTCGAGGCGGGCATCCACTCCGAATTCAACCATCCGGTTAAAATCTGCTGCGGCATTTGCTAAATACTCCACTGCTCCCTTGAATTTCAGCTCAAAACTCTCGGCACCTTTCAATAAATTACGGTTTTTATAGATCAGGTTTCCCGCCACGCCTATATTCCCCGAGGAGTAAGTACCTTCAAGTGCAACATCATAGGATTGCCTGACCATG
>JAPLDV010000120.1:3550-8767 GCA_026391235.1 Bacteroidia bacterium
GATCGAGTCAGCAGGGTTTTCGTCTGGTGTAAAGTTGACTTTGATTTGTTTGAAATTTCGCAGCGAGCTGAATGATTCGATTGTTTTATCCACCAGGCTCTGGCTGAAGAGGCTTCCTGACTGAAATGCCACAGAAGAATGAAGAATACCAGGTTTCAGGCTTAGCCGGTTCTTAAAAACAAAATTAGTCCCCTGGAAGGTAGTTGTATCAGAAGCTGCCAGGTAGCTCTTCGGATCCCGGAGGTAATCCGAAGTATTAAAATCAGTGATTATGCTGATATTACCGATCCGGTAAAGGGGATGAAAGCTAAGCATTGAGACATCACTAATGGCATCTTTAGGATTTTTAATCCCCATCCAGACATCGACCTTATGATTACCTTTCATCGTATCTACCGGAAAATAAACATACTCCCTGGAAAAACCATAATAGCCATTATTCCGCAGATAATTCGATAGCCTCATTCTTTCAAGCCGCAATACTTCGAGATCATATCGCATCGCGGGTTTCAGGAGGGAGGATGTTGAATCAAGACGGATCAGGTTTCGGATCGCACTGTCGGTCACCAATTCAGGACTGGTTAATCTAACATGGTCGACCACATATGGCGTACCAAAATCAACCCGGTAAACAACGCTGGCTTTTTTGCGTGCAAAGGAAATGGTATCATCAATCCGGGCATTATAATAACCGACATTTTGCAGATAGTGTTTCAGTTGGTTTAGTGTTTCGTTGGTTGCAGCAGGGTTGAAAATAACCGGTTCCTCCCCGATTTTCCTCAGCCAGTTATTAAAACCGTTTTTTTTGACCGGATTCGAGAGATTATATACCCCCAAATGAAATCGTAAAAAACCAAAAATCTTTTTATTAGGCTGTTGCCGGAAATAATTTTCCAGGTCGCGATCAGGAATCGCCCCGCCTTTGGTTTCAATTTTATTTGATTTCAGCAGGTATTGATTCTCTGGAACATACCGTACCGGATTGCATCCCAATAAGATAAGGGAGATCAGAATTATGGTGTAACCATTTCTGATAAAACATTTTGTATAACAGCGGCGGATCATCTATCCTTTCTTGTGTCAGATTCCGAAATTATAAATTTAATGTAAATTGCGAATTAACCATAAGCTAAATGATTACCAAAGTCCAGATTCAATTTATCCGGTCGCTGGAACAAAAAAAAGTTCGTAATGAATCCGGATGCTTTATAGTTGAAGGTGATAAGCTCGTACGCGAGGCCCTTGAGTTGCCAAAACGCAGTCCATTTCAGATTAAAACAATCTTTGGGGTTGCGAAATGGTTGGATTCCAATATTTCAAATCGGGCAGATCCGAAAACGGAGATTATTCCGGTAACAGCACAAGAACTCGATAGAATAACCTTGCAAAAAAATCCAAATCAAGTACTTGCAGTTATAAGCCACGATATCCTTTTCACACCGAAATTCCAATACTTTAAAGATTTACTGATCGGGCTCAATCAGGTTCAGGATCCAGGCAATGTGGGAACTATCATCCGGCTGGCCGACTGGTTTGGCCTGGGGGGAGTGATTGCATCGGGAGATTCGGCTGATTTTTACTCCCCAAAGGTGGTGCAGGCGAGTATGGGATCCATTTTCCGCGTGAAGTTAATGACCACGGATTTGTTTGAGTTTATCGAATCTCTTCCCCCGGCTTTTCCCGTTTACGGCACCTGCCTCGACGGTGAAAACCTGTATAATGCTGATGTTAAACCCAATGGATTGATATTATTGGGTAACGAATCCAAAGGAATGAGGAAAGATCTGTCTGATCTTACGACCATAAATCTAAGAATTCCGGGATTTTCGACTGGAAAGTCCAAGCCAGAATCGCTGAATGTTTCAATTGCTGCCGCGATTGTATGCAGCGAATTCAAGCGGAGAGAAAACGGCTGACAGAATGTGCGGCGTATTCTCCGTCAATAGCAGAAGAAACGATGCCACCGGCATATCCTGCTCCTTCGCCAGCTGGAAACAAACCTGGCAAACCGGGATGAAATCCCTTTTCCGGGTCACGCAAAATTCTGATCGGAGAAGAAGTGCGCGACTCAACCCCGGCCATAATCGCCTCCCGGGTCATGAATCCTTTCATTTGACGGCCAAAAAAGTGCAAGCCATCCCGGAGTCTGAAACGGATACTCTCAGGCAGCCACTCATGCATAGGAGAACAAACCAGACCGAGATTATAAGAATGGTCAGGCAAAGATGAAGAGTTTCGCCCATCAATAAAATCGGTCAATCTTTGAGCCGGTGCTATCTGGCCCTGTCCGCCGTAGCGGTAAGCTGATTTCTCAAGCTCTTCCTGGAAAGCCAGTCCGGCAAACGCGCCATGTTCGGCATAAGCGGCAAGATCTTCAGGCCTGATCTCAACTACAAGACCGCTGTTGGCGTAAGGAGAATTCCGCATGGAATTTGACATACCATTGACTACAGTTTCAAAATCCGAAGTTGCGGATGGAACAATAATACCGCCCGGGCACATGCAAAATGAATAAACTCCGCGTCCGCTTACATTCTTTACAAGGGTGTACTCTGCTGCCGGCAGGTATTTGCCTCGTCCATCCTTCGAATGGTACTGAATCTGGTCGATCAGGTTCTGTGGGTGTTCAATTCTCACACCCATGGCAAACCCTTTGATTTGCAGCTCCAGGTGCCGGCGATCCAACAACCGGTAAATGTCCGGAGCTGAATGACCCGTTGCGAGGATCACACCAGAGCCGGAATACTTGTCACCATGAGCCGATAGCACCCCGCTAGCCGTCCCGTTTTGAATTATCAGGTCCTCAGCGCGGGATTCGAAATGGAACTCCGTTCCAATACCCGCCTTACATCTCCCCTTTTCTTTGACCGGGTATAAAGTTTACCATCGGAAAAGGTTCCGGCCCCACCCTCACCAAAGCAATAATTTGAATCAGGGTTTAATCCCTGGTTACGGTTCAGTATTGCGATATCCCTTTTTCGTTCGGAAACACTTTTTCCGCGCTCCACGATAATCGGTTTATACCCGAGCTCGAGCAGGCGCAGCGACGCAAAAAGGCCGGCAGGGCCGGCCCCAACAATAACAACAGGAGTTGCTGAAGCTACATTTTTCCAATTATATACTTGAACCACAGGCGTTAATGGTTCATCCACAGCTAATCTGATCAACATTTTCACTACAATCGGTCTTCGGCGGGCATCAACTGATCGCTTAAGTATTCGGAATTCAGTCACCAGATCAGGGGAGAGTCCGGCTATCTGACAGGCATTTTTCCTGATTTGCTTTGCGTCAGATGCCTCCTCAGGGTTAAGGGTTATTTCGACTTCCCGCATCCCGGGGTGTGGTTAAATTTAACGTGACTGTTCAACATGGAAAACCAGGATCACCATTCTTGAATAAATACTACTAACTCCGGAATTATAAATATGGAATCGCTTATCATCACCCGGAGCAAGGAAAACATCACGCATACCGACAGCGAATTTAAGTTCCATGGCAACTTTTACCATAGAAAGGTAGAAGTCGACACCAACCCCTAACTCGATGTAAAAGTCGAAAGATTTAAGCACTGATATTGAGGGTTGAAAAGGATTCTTGGTTTCAGAGCGTACAAGATCAAACCGGGGGTTGATTCCGGCAATAAGATAGGGCGCATAGTTATTGACTCTCAGAGACCGGTATTTAAGCAAAATGGGCAAATCCACATAAACACTTTCGATCCCCCAGGATTGGGTCGAATCAGGAGAGAGTTTATTTGTGACGGTAAGATCTCTGGAAGCAAATTGGATCCCCGGCAAGAATCTGATATCCAGGAATTTTCCTAAACGATAATCTGTTATAAGATTAATGTTGATCCCGGGATTCTGTATAAGATCAAGGTGGTATCCATCTTTTGGAATAGCGGTAAAACCTGCGATGTTGACCCCAAACGAATAACCAAAATGAAAGGTTTGAGTATCAGCCATAAGCATGTTTTTCGGTTTCGATTTTTGCGACAGTACCGGCAGGCTGAGCGATAATAGAATTCCCAGGATTATTCCTTTTTGTGCGGACATGCAGAGTTGTTTCATTCGGTAAAATAACTGCTGAACAGGCAAAATTAGTATTTCAAGTAGTTTTTTTACTTCCGGTATACAATCCGCAAATACCGGAAGATAGCGGTTTATAGTCGGAGGCTGTGAATCCTGCACGATTTAACAGGTCAACAAAAGCTTCGCCCTTTGGAAAGGTTTCCACGGAATCTGGCAAGTAACGGTAAGCCGAGAGATCCCGGGAGAACCATCGGCCGATGGCAGGTACCACGTGGTGAAAATAGAACCGGTATCCGGCACGAAGCCATTTCTGACGGGGAAGGGAGAATTCAAGGATGGCCAGTTTTCCACCCGGGCTAAGCACTCTATGAATCTCTCGCAAGCCAAGTTCCGGATCCTTAAAGTTTCTGACCCCGAAAGCGACCATGACAGCATCGAAAGAGGATTCCGCAAAAGGAAGGGTTTCGCAGGCAGCTTCAATCAAAGTGATCCTGTCAGACAGGCCACGATCGAGGATCTTTTTCCGGCCAATTTCCAGCATTCCGGATGAAACATCCACACCGGTAACCTGATCCGGGTTGAGCCGGATTGCACCGATGGCCATGTCGGCGGTACCGGTTGCGACATCAAGAATTCGCCGTGGTTTAGCCGGGGTTAGAGTATCGATGGCCTTTCTGCGCCATCCTTTATCAAAGTTGAGGGACAGCAGATGATTTAGAAAATCATACGAACCGGCAATCTGGTCAAACATTACGGCGTTTTCCCGGTTCTCATTTGTCGTCATAACTATTACTTTTCAATTCTTCAGACTCCAGGCACTATAGGCACTTCTTTATACTGCCGGTGAAAAATGGTTGCTGAAGCCTGGGCGGCAGGTGTAACCAGAACATCCTGAATATTTACATGAGCGGGCCGGGTAATGCGGCGGCCGATGAGAATAAGGCGATAACCTTCCTTCGCCAGACGCATCGTGGTAGCACGCCCGATGCCCGAAGTTGCCCCGGTAATGAGTACAATGGGTTTTTTTGGTTTAGTATTAGTTCGCATGATAAATAGATCATAAAGGAGAGTGCGAAAGTACAGCTATTTTCAAAAGACTCCGACGTAACCCAGATGGATTTTGGAATTCTTAAAATTAAACGGCTGATCCGCCTGTCTGCCCTGAGCAAAAATAATCCGGAATATA
>JAPLDV010000658.1 GCA_026391235.1 Bacteroidia bacterium
TGTCCCCGGGAGATTCTTTCCATAACGGTCGCGCATGTCACGAACAAAAAAATCAAGGCATCCGACTTCGGAATTATCGGGTTGAATAACGGTACGGCTCTCACTATTACAGGAATAGGCCTGAATTTCAAACCGGTTCCAGTATAATCCAAAATATTTGTTTTTCAAATAATTGGTTATAACCATCTGCTGATCATCCGGTCTCATTTTCCGATCCAGAACTAACCCGGCGAGAACCGAGTCGGCTCTGATATCGGGGTCGATCTGAGTCAGAAGCATCTCAGCGATCTGATCGTGCTCCGACGATAATTTACTCAGCATCATGTTATGTTGACCGGCCTCTTTGTTATTGTTTACCCTACCAATGAAATAAACCATAAAAGCAGAAATAAGGACCAGAATGATGGTCATCAGTCCGTAATGAATACGGACCCTGAAGTATTTCTGAACAGACAGGATCACAATGGACAGCAACAAAAAGAAAATCAGGCTGATCCAATCAATACCGCCATTGGAATCCCTTGTTAAGCCGAAACCAATAATCGACATTACCACCAATCCGATAATACCCTGAATCCAGGTAAGTCGGGATTTAATCCGGTTGATCAGCCGGTAAAGCAAAAGCACAAAAGCGATCAGGATTCCCACAACCATCAGGACATCAAGCAAATTCGAAAAATTGATATTAAGAATCCTGTATATTTCCAGGAGCCCGGATCTTTGAAGCAGCAAATACCTGATCATCCAGATTGCCCCCAGAAAACTGATGATCGCAAGGAGCCACCCTGCCATTGCCATGCTCTGAATCAGCCGCTTCCCGTGCTTTTCGAAATTTCCGGCACCCCGTCCTGGGAATAACTCAAAAAACCGTGAGAACCAGACGGCGAAAAAAATCAGCAGAACTATGGTAATCAGCACATCACCGCGTGACTCAAGAAAGATGGCCGGTTGTTTGAAAGCATTGAAAAGGGGCAGATTAAAAACACAATGCGGTTCGCGGAAATGCCATAAAAACCATCGGACAATTAATAAATCCGCCAATAAAGCCAGCAGCCACCATCCAGATGGTTTGATCCGCCAGGCCAACCGTATGATATCGCTGAAAAAAATCAGGAGGAACGCAAAAACCGAGAAGTACAGAAACAGGGTTACCCAATGCAATGTTTTCCTTGATGTCACCTCATCATTTGGAATAAGTGAAAAGGCAAATTTCCCCTGATCATCGGTTACCCGGATCGCATCCGGTACCGGAGGGATACTAATACTATAGGATTCGGGGATATTGCTGCCAACAAGAAATGCATTGGAAACCAACTCATTGTTGTAAGGAAAGAATTTCTTAAGAAAAACTACCCCGACTATTGCGCAACTATCTGACCGGTAAATTCTTGTATAAACTGAGCAGTTCGGCAACGTGTAAACCCTGCCCGTTTCCATCTGTAAAAGATCCTTTGTTTCAACGACCAATGAATTATCGGACCAGAAGAGCATCGAATCATTCTGTAAAATAAAAATGGCTATGCCGTCGTTATCCTTCGCATACCGGCCGGTAAATCCCGGATCCTTGTCCAGTACCATCGGCCAGCCGTATTTTGTTACGGCTGATAAAGCTTCGTTGGATGCATTTTCGAGTACTTTGATTTTCCGGTGAAAGTCATTTTCAATTTGCGCCGGATATACTTTGACTGGTTCTTTCAAGTGGGCGACCGGATCTATGATCAGGGCAATCAGCAGTATAGCGACTGCAACCAGGAAAAAGCGGAAAGAAATCAGCAGGTCGCGTAACCTGATCTCAGCCGGTTGATTTATCATTTAATCGATCAATAAAGGCTGATCAAGTTACAATTTCCGCGCCAATTTATACTTTCTTTATATTTTTGATTCAAACAATTCCGATGTTAACCGATCAGCTCGAAAAGTTCATTGCCGATGCCCTTCAGGAAGATATCGCATCCGGCGACCACACCACCCTGGCCTGTATTCCGCCGGATGCGGCAGGTAAAGCTGTTTTACTGGTAAAGCAGGAAGGTGTTATTGCAGGCATCCAGGTCGCCTGCAAGGTTTTCGCCACCTTTGATCCAACCCTTGCGGTTGAAATATTTATCCCAGATGGCACCCGGATCAAGCCCGGTGACCAGGCTTTCATGGTAACCGGCAAACAGCAATCCATCCTCCAAACCGAGCGACTGGTGCTTAATATTCTTCAGCGAATGAGCGGAATTGCCACACGGACAGCCCTGTTTGCAGAACAGGTAACCGGAACCCCTGCTAAAATCCTGGATACGCGTAAAACCACTCCAAACATGAGATTCCTTGAAAAAGAAGCAGTCAGGATCGGGGGAGGCCATAACCACCGGATGGGTTTATACGATATGATTCTTATTAAGGATAACCATATCGACTATGCCGGTGGAATTACACAGGCTTTGGACAGGACTATCAGCTATCTGAAAACAAATCATCTGAATCTGACAATTGAGATTGAAGCCAGGAACCTGGAAGACGTCCTCGAAATCCTTAAATATGGGAAGGTGAACCGGATTCTTCTCGATAATTTTACACCGGAAAGGCTTATGGAAGCGATCCATCTGATTGGCGGCCAGGTGGAAACAGAAGCATCGGGAGGAATAAATCTTGAAAACATCAGGAACTTTGCTCTAACCGGGGTAGATTTCATTTCGATTGGCGGCCTTACTCATCAGATTTTTAGTATCGATATGAGTCTCAAAGCAATAACCTGATCAAAATGAGACTGATCCGGACCATAAAAACCGCTGGATTATTGGTTACCAGGTTTGCACAAAAAACTGTCGTACCCGGATTCGAAGGACTAACGCTTTATGAGATAACCGCTTTCTTCATGAAAGGGGTCAATAACGGCACGCTTACAACAAGGGCTTCAGCAATAGCCTACAATTTCTTCCTGGCAGTTTTTCCAGCCATCATCGTTCTGTTTACGATGATTCCGTATATCCCTATCGAAAATTTCCAGCAGGTTCTGATGACCACCCTGAAAGACCTGATGCCGGCTAATGTATATTCCGCAGTGGAAAGCTCGATTCAGGAAATTGTGATGCGAAAAAGAAACGACCTGTTATCATTCGGTTTTGTCCTTTCCTTCTTTTTTGCAACAGGAGGTATAGCTGCCCTTATCAATGCGTTCAATGCCAGCTATCACAATCGCGAAAACCGCACCTGGCTAAAGCGGCAGCTGGTTTCTATTGTTTTGATCATCATCTTTTGCATGCTGATCTCACTGGCAGTAATCCTGATTATTTTCTCAGGGATAGTCATTAATTTCCTGGAAACCAGGAATATTCTCAACAATAAATTCCTAATTGCCCTGTTTCTGAATGGCAAATGGCTCATTATCCTGATATCAACCTTTTTCAGCATTTCCTTTCTCTATTACCTGGCTCCGGCCAAACGAAGGGAGTTCAAATTTATCACACCGGGGAGCATCCTTAGCTCGTTCTTTATCATTCTGACATCGGTGGGGTTTTCTGCCTATATCAATAACTTCGGGCAATACAACAAATTTTACGGATCGATCGGAACCTTGATTGTATTTCTTATCTGGCTAAATGTAAACTCTCTGGTGCTGCTGATCGGGTTTGAATTGAACATGAGTATCAAGCATGCCCGCAAGAAAAATACAGGGCCGGAAGAACCTCTATAAGGCTTTTCCTAATAACTACATATGATGCAGGTACTTATATACCAGCGTGCGTATTTCATCCGTTTTCCCGTACAATCTCTCACTCAATCCCTGATCACCGTATGACCGCAGTTTCCGGATGAAGCTATCTATCGTTTTTGCAGGAAAAACGCCATCTTTCTCAAAAACATCCCTGCGTTTCTCAAGCAATCCGGCGGATCCATAGCAACAATCCGGCAATTTTTCCAGCATGTCAAGCCTTTTCTTATTCTCTGCGCGAAAAATATTGACATCAACATATAGTGCTTCGGCTTTCTGCAAACCATCGGGCATCTCCAATCCGTGCAGGGAAGCAACTACCAGGCCGGCAAAAAGGTGATACAGATCAGCCGATCCATCCGGGCTCCTGATTTCTATAGTTTGTTTACTTACGCCTTCATATTTAAGGTTTTCATCCTGAGGATTGGCATCACTCACCATGTTCATGCCACCGAGCCAACCAAGCGGAACCCTCACAAGAACCGACCGGTTACGATCACCCCAGCAAATATTGGTTGGTGCCTCCTGGTGCGGTACCTGCCATCCTTTTCGAGGTACATGTGTACGTGAAGGCCTGATCCAGCCTTTCCAACCGTGATCTTTGGGGCAAAGCTGATGTTAACTGCATATTTCTCACCGAGTTGCCTCAATATCCACTTTGCCAAAACCAACTGATCAACTGCATCTTCAACATCAATCGGGAGAAACTCAATCTCGTGCTGCTCAAAACTCTCGGCATCTGTATTGAAATTCCCGACTTCGCTGTGTCCGTATTTGATCCGGCCTCCACATCGGGCAATCAGGTCCATCGCTTCCAACCGGATAAATTCATAATTACTGAAAGGGCTGGCAGAATGATAACCTTTCTGATCCTCAGCAGAATACAATTCCTCCTTTTTACC
>JAPLDV010000569.1 GCA_026391235.1 Bacteroidia bacterium
TATTAGTTTTGATTGTAGCACTTGCGGGCCTTGGAATGGTGGTGGTAAACGCACTGGCCGAGAGTTCATGGGGCACCTTTACCATTGCCATGACCATCCCCATTGCCTTGTTCATGGGGATCTGGATGTTTAAGCTCCGTCCGGGAAAAACGGTGGAAGCCACCATTATGGGGGTGATCCTGTTAACCCTGGCAGTCGTCCTGGGCAAGTACATACCGGATTCTTCCTTTGCATCGTGGTTTACTTTCGACAAGAAAACTCTTACCCTTTTGCTGTGCGGATACGGATTTCTGGCATCTGTGCTACCGGTCTGGCTCCTGCTGACCCCGCGCGATTACCTGAGCTCCATTATGAAGATTACGGTAATCTTCCTGCTGGCTATCGGTGTTGTGATTGTTGCTCCGGATATAAAAATGCCCGGGTTTACGGAATTTGTCAGCGGAGGCGGGCCAATCATACCAGGGAAGCTCTATCCGTATTTATTTATAACCATTGCCTGCGGAGCTATTTCCGGGTTCCATGCCATGATCAGTTCCGGAACCACTCCGAAAATGATCATGAAGGAGTCACATATCAAAACCATCGCGGTGGGATCGATGCTGACCGAAGGCGTGGTAAGTGTTCTGGCTCTGATAGCTGCCACAAGTCTTTTCCCTCTTGATTATTTTCAAATTAATCTTTCGCCCGAAAAATTTCAGGCAGTATTGCCGCAACTTCGTGAGATGGGTTTCACCGAAGGCAATATACAGGAACTGGCAACCCAG
Source organism: Bacteroidia bacterium (assembly GCA_026391235.1). Next base: position 765 of record JAPLDV010000569.1, read on the forward strand.
GTTGGTGAAAAGATCGCAGGCCGTCCGGGTGGTGCCGTTTCGCTGGGAGTGGGTATGGCTCAGATTTTTTCCGCAATACCCGGCATGAAGCACCTGATGAGCTACTGGTACCATTTTGCCATCATGTTTGAAGCGCTGTTTATACTCACCACGGTCGACGCGGGAACCCGGATTGCGAGATTTGTGCTGCAGGAGGCACTCGGGAAAGTTTATAAACCCTTTGCCAGGACCACCTGGCTTCCGGGTAACCTGCTTACCAGTGCCGTTATCGTTTTTGGCTGGGGATATTTCATTTATACCGGTACGATATCAACCGTCTGGCCCATGTTCGGAACGGCAAACCAGCTAATGGCCACCATTGCTTTGGTTGTTGGCACTTCCTATATAATTAACCGCGGCCGGCGAAGATATTCGTGGGTTACCATCCTGCCAATGACTTTCGTCGGAATCACAACCCTCTATGCCGGGATTATGAACGTTATTAACATTTATTATCCCCAAATGATCACCCGCGCCACGATGGTTCCGGGGATGATCAATTTTATTCTCACCATCGTCATCATTATCTGCCTCTTCGTGATTTTTGGAAACGCCTTGCCGAAATGGTTCAGGAAGGCTATCTAAAACCGGTACCCTATCAACCATTCTATCATCTCGGCTTTACCGAATTTTCGGGCTCGGAGCTGAACTGCGGCAAAAATGTGATCTGTGAAGTAGTATCTGAATCCCAACCGCTGATAAAAAGCCGGGCCGTTAAATAACAATTCGTTCCTGTACAGACTGAATCCTGCCTCAACGAGGAGAGAGAATCTATTGAAGGGTAGTTCGCACGAAGGGAAAACACTGAATTCGAGACGCCGGATATCGGGCTTCCGGATCAGATGAGCGCTATCCTCAACATATTCAAATTGAGGCTGTATTAATCCATTATAGCCAAAGTGAACTCCAGCTCCAAATTTTAACCTGTAATCCAATTTCCTGTGATAAGTAACAAAAATGCCCATGGCATACACCGGAATAGTAGGTGGTTTTTCATCGGGTTTTATAGCTACCGGAATATCCGCGTTCCTAAATCCGGTATAACCGGCTAACAACCATTCATTCCCACCTTTGAATTTTTGAATGCGGCCGCGGGGTTTAATGGGATTATCGGAATAGAGTTCATACCGGAAACCGAACTTCCAGAAATGGTTATTTACCCCCTTGTTAGGCAGGGTCATACCTCCGTTGGAGAAGTGGGTTAATCCGTATCCGGCCGAAATGTTTACCCTGTGAAATATGCGGGCTTCAGCAGCCAACCCGCCTTCAACCATCCCATTGATGGCTGAACCGATAGCGATGTTATACGGATTGGTCACAGGATCATATTTGTTCCAATGAAAAGCCAAACCTATTCCATAATCATAATTGAGACTAAACTGCTTAATCCGGAAAACCGGACCGGTGAGAAATCCAAAAACGGCCATCGGCTTTCCGAGCTCTTTGAAATTAAAATCTCCCATTACAAACCCAATTCCGTATCTCGGATATGAATAAACCTGTTCCCAGAGTTTTGTTCCAATGGTTTGCCGGGCCAACCTCACAGATAATGCCTGATAGCTGTCAACAGTTGCACCAGCAGCATTTTTACCCGATAAAAATTCGTTGGTTTTATAAACTCCCCCTGCCTGATAGGAAAATTGAATGGAATATCGGCCATCTGAAACCCAGTTTCTGACTGGGGTTAAAGATTGTGATTGAAGTGTTATCGGTGCAAGGATCAATAACAGAAAAAGCTCTCAATCTTGGGGGATGCATCAGTTCCGGGCATTTCAGCGTCGACCAGCTCTATTGCAATAACCGGATCAATCCTATCGGCGTGGACGGAATTCCCGAGTTCCGGTGGACGGTTGTTTCGGACATGAATGGCGCTGAGGTAACCGGTTATGAGATAAGAATGGGAAACAAGAAGACCTTAAGTCTGGAAGATGTTAAGACAATAAGGTTCGATGAAGGAAAAAGGTACGAATGGCAGGTGAGGGTGAAGGATCAGAAGGGTAAGTTTTCAGCGTGGAGTAAAAAGGCCTGGTTTGTGGCCGGCATACCGGATTCCGGGTGGGCCGCTGCCAAATGGATCGGATATGAACAGCTGCCTGATTCACTGATGCTGGTTCCGGGAGTTCATGGATCAGGCGATAATATTGGTAATCTGGCAGTTAAGCGACCGATTGTTCCCTCTTTCCGCAAAACGATTAACATCGGCAAACCCGTTTCCGAAGCCTGGCTTTTTGTATCCGGATTGGGTCAATACACCCTGGCCATGGATGGGAAAGATATGACCGCCGGTTTTATGCGGCCGGGATGGACCAATTATGCGAAAACCTGTTTCTACAATGCTTACGATATGACCGGCCAGCTTAAGCATGGGCCTCATGAGTTTTTGATCACCGCCGGAAACGGGTTCTTTAATATAAACCGTGAACGGTACCGCAAGCTGGTAAATGCCTGGGGAATGCCGATGATGCGGGCTATCCTGGTTGTCAGGTATTCAGATGGAACCACCGAAAGGATTCATTCCGATACCAGTTGGGAAACCGCACCATCGGCAATAACTTTCACCTCCATATACGGCGGGGAGGATTACGATGCACGATTAATTAATCCTGAATGGAAACCTGCAGTTGAGGTAAAAGGTCCGGGAGGTGCCATGCGATGGGAAGCCGATTTTCCATTGCAGTCCATGGAGACCTTTACTCCGGCAAAGATTACCGAACTTCCCGACAGCACCTGGGTGTACGATTTCGGCCAGAATGCTTCCGGAATACCTGAGATTAAAGTCAGAGCCACCGCAGGCCAGACTATCAGACTTACCCCCGGTGAACTGATCAACGACAACGGGCAGGTCACACAGCAGGCGTCAGGCGGTCCGCACTATTATGAGTATACATCGGATGGGATTTCGGAAAAACCCTGGTCGCCCCGTTTTTCCTACTATGGCTTTCGTTATCTCAGCCTTCGTGGCGGAGTTCCGGCCGGTAAACCCAACCCGCGGAGCCTGCCGGTAGTGGAGAATGTCCTGTTCCATCATACCCGCAACAGCTCACCGGCGGTTGGCTCTTTTAAATGTTCCAATGACCTGTTTAACAAGATATTTACCCTAATCGACTGGTCGATACGAAGCAATCTGGCCAGTGTAACAACCGATTGCCCGCATCGTGAAAAACTGGGCTGGCTGGAGGTTACACATCTCATGGGAAATTCCATCCGATACAATTACGATATCCATAATATGTATGAAAAAATCATCGATGATATGGTTGAATCGCAGCTGGATAACGGTCTGGTGCCGGATATTGCCCCCGAATTCGTCCCATTTTCCGGGGGCTTCCGCGACTCGCCCGAATGGGGAAGCTCGGCGGTGATCGTTCCCTGGTATGTGTACAATTGGTATGCCGATCGTAAACCCATGGAACGCGCCTATCCGATGATGAAAAGGTATGTGGATTATCTCGGATCAAAGGCAAATGGGAGTATTGTTTCGCACGGATTGGGCGACTGGTGTGATCTGGGACCCGGTTCACCCGGCGAATCGCAGTTGACTCCCAAGGCTCTTACCGCCACAGCTATTTATTATTACGATTTGACCGTACTATCAACAGGCATTGCAGGACGCCGGGGCCAGTAATGTGATATATAAGATGAATTCCCGTGAAGATGTTCCGGGATATGGTTTTCAGCTGAAACGCGGGGCCACCGCGCTAACGGAATCATGGCCCGCACTACGGTATGTATCCAACAATCACATGATGCTGGGCCACCTGATGGAATGGTTGTACAGTGGCATTGGCGGTATCCGCCAGGCCGGAGGCTCTGTCGGCTTTCAAAAAATTATTATTGATCCTCAGCCTGTTGGCGACCTTACCTGGGCGGAAGTATCACACCGTTGCATACTTGGTGAAATTTATTGCCGATGGGAAAAATCAGTAAAGGGATTTACCCTTGATGTCCGTATCCCGGTCGGCGCTACCGCCGATGTTTTCTTTGCTGGCAAACCACTGGGCATCGTGGGGTCAGGGAACTATACTTTTAGGGGAACGCTTTAGCTATTCTTGGTTTTTGGTTTTTGGATACTGGACATTATTTGTTATTTGTTATTTGTTATTTGTTATTTGTTATTTGTTATTTGTTATTTGTTATTCGTTATTTGTTATTTGTTATTTGTTATTTATCAAAGATTTATGGCTATTCTTGGAATGGGCAACGCCCTCGTAGATGTCCTGATCCGGGTGGAAAAAGATTCTATTCTGGATGAATTGCGGCTTCCTAAGGGGAGCATGCAACTGGTTGATGAAGTCAGGCTTAAAGAAATTGAAGATCGTGTTGAAGGTTTTGAACGGATTCTGGTATCAGGAGGTTCAGCTGCCAATACGATCCACGGGTTAGCAGGGTTGGGTGTTAAAACCGGTTTTATCGGATCAGCCGGCAACGACAAATGGGGTGAATTTTATATAGATGACCTTAAACAAAAGGGAATAATACCCATTTTTTATAGGTCTGATAAACCGACAGGAAGGGCTATGGCGTTGTTGACTCCCGATTCAGAGCGTACTTTCGGAACTTATCTCGGTGCTGCCATCGAGCTTCGGCCGGAATTCCTTTCACCTGAATTATTTCAGGGCTGGTCGATTTTTCACATTGAGGGATATCTGGTCCAGAATCATGATTTGATTGAGGCTGCATTATTGTGGGCAAACCAGGCAGGATGTATAATTTCCCTTGATCTGGCAAGCTATAATGTGGTGGAAGATAATCTGGAATTTCTTAGATCGGTTGTTCCCCGGTATGTTGACATTCTTTTTGCCAATCAGGAGGAAGCGATGGCTTTTACCGGCAAGGAAGCTGAAGCGGCGGTTGATGAACTTGCTTCGTTTTGCAGGATTGCCATCGTAAAAACCGGTAAAGACGGGGCCTGGGTTAAATCGGGACCGGAGAAGCATCATGTTAATGGTTTGGAAGCTAACTGTATCGACACCACAGGAGCCGGCGACCTGTTTGCTGCCGGTTTCCTGTATGGCTGTACTCTGGAATTGCCGCTCAGGAGATGCGGTGAACTGGGCAATATGCTGGCTGCTGCGGTGATTGAAGTTACCGGATCAAAAATCTCAGAACCTCATTGGCTGAAAATTCGCCGGACTCTTTCATTCTAACGAAACCACGGGGACTTTGTCGGAGACGAGCCGGAAGCCTGCTCCACCGGTGCGGAAGTCTGGTTCGCTAAAAGGACTACCCGTGATAAAGGTATTTTGATAGGTTTCAGTTTTAACTTTCGGCTGAATGTGTCGCATATCAAAATTAAATCCAATGTAAAGGCCTGAATTTTAATAAAATTCAGGCCTTTTGCAAAAGATGGACAAGGAAATAACAAGGAAAAGTTCAGAATAGTCCGTGCAGTTGAGCGTTAATTTTATCGATTACCGTGCTGATGTCTTCCGGGTTTCCGAGGAAGTCCATCGAGTCGGCATCAACAACCAGCAATTTGCCATCGCGGTAAGTTTCAACCCAGCTTTCATATCGTTCATTCAGGCGCTTCAGATAGTCCAAACGGATTGAGCTCTCAAATTTGCGTCCTCTTTTCTGGATCTGGTTCACCAGAGTAGGCACCGAAGCGCGAAGGTAAATGATCAGATCGGGCGGCTGAACGAGGGAGGCCATCAGATTAAACAGCGTGTAATAATTTTCAAAGTCGCGAGTGCTCATCAGCCCCATGGAATGCAGGTTAGGAGCAAAAATGTATGCATCCTCATAAATAGTGCGATCCTGGATAACAGTCTTATCAAGTTTGCGGATCTCAAGAATGTGGTTAAACCGGGTGTTCAGAAAATAGATCTTAAGGTTGAACGACCAGCGCTGCATATCGGCATAAAAATCGTTCAGATAAGGATTGTCATCAACATCCTCGTAATGCGGTTCCCATAAGTAGTGCTTGCTAAGTATACGGGTAAGAGTCGTTTTGCCCGATCCGATATTGCCCGCTATTGCTATGTGCATGGTTGTTATTTTCGCATTTAGGTTAATTCGAAAGTACTACATTTTTTAAATAAGTATGCCGAACCTGATTTTTTTTTATCGGCTTATCAGGATCACTTTTCCGGTGGTCCTGATAAAGAGTTTATTCTGAAATAAACAGGCTTCCCGGATATCAGCACCGTAGCGGTTGAAAAGAGTCTCTTCCGGTGTGACGGGGTCATTCCACAGCACGATTTTATCAGGATAAACGAGCAGGATGCGGGTTCCGTAAACATT
>JAPLDV010000048.1 GCA_026391235.1 Bacteroidia bacterium
CCCGGACGAATCAATCCCTTGCCAAACCGGTTTCCGCACCACTGCTGGGTGGTGTTGATGATGGTGGTACGCAGGGCCTCGTTCACAACCTGACCGAACTGATAAGCTACATCCGTGCAAAGAGCCGCGGTATCCCCGATATGAACAGCAATCCGCTCCAGTTCAAGCGCAATGACCCGCTCTGCCTGAAGGGTATTGCTGATGGTCATTCCGGAAAGTGACTCCATGAGCTGGGCATGTGTAACGGCATGTCCCACAGCTGTATCCCCTGCAATGCTTTCTGTCAGGATGCAGCGTTGGAGGCCGGATCCGGATTCCTTTATAAGCTTTTCGATTCCGCGATGCTGGTAGCCGAGCTGGATCTCCAGGTGAATAACCTTCTCACCGTTGCAAATAAATCTAAAATGACCGGGCTCGATGACCCCGGCATGGATCGGACCTACCCCAACCTCATGAAGCTCTTCACTATCGATCCGGTAAAATGGATAATCATTCATAACCAGTTCTTTCCGATACCGGTCATGGGCAAATCGGACCGGTTTCAGCCATGGATGGTTATGAAAACCAATACCGAAATTCTCATGAATTTCCCGTTCAAAAAGATGCAACGCAGGGATTTGAGGAGTGAGGGAATCCAGGGTAGCTTCCCGATGGGCTATTTCGTGCGAGAATATGAGGAACATGCCGGTGCTGTCATCGGCAAGAACTGTCATGAATTTCAATCCGCTTCTATATGGAAAAGCGTAGTAAAGAACGCAATGAACCGATTCCGATCGCATCAGGTTGGCCATCTGACTGAAAAAACTGGAATAATTCAGAACGGGGACTGCATCCAACCTGAGTGGACCTGCACCTGGTAATAGTTCGATATAGGAGTGTTCCTTGGTTGGCATCATTTGTTTATAGCTTCTTTCATGTAACTTGTCTTTAGGTACCCACCCCTGCCCCTCCCTGAATACAAGGAGGGGTTTGCTCCGAGGGAAAATCAGAGCTGGTTTCCCCTCCCTTTTTCAGGGAGGGGGTTAGGGGGTAGGTACCTTTAAGATCTTATGGATATGCATCTTACAGAAATATATCGCGGCATTTTCGCGCGGATGTGAAAACAGGAGGTGAAGCACACGCGTACTCATGGCATAGATCACACAGCATAAAAGGATCAGAACCAATACCAGTACAAACCAGCTCTTACCGGCCACCAGTGCCGCCAAAATCAGGAATTCGCTGACAAAAAGCCCTGATGGCGGGATTGCCAGGATTGCCAGCATCCCGATGAGCAGTGCGATTGCACCCGTTGGGAACAGTTTCAGGTACAAACCGCTTTCGTCGAGTTTATAAGTACCCAGCACCCGGCCCATCTGGCCGACCTGGAAAAACAGGCTCGATTTGGTGAGCGTGTGAAGAACCAGTAACAGGAAAGCAGCGTAATATCCAATGCCGCCGATTCCGATGGCGATAGCTACCAAACCCATGTTTTCCAAAGTTGAGTAGGCCAGCATCCGCTTGGTGTGCTTGGCTTTCAGCATGTATCCGGCGGCTACCAGTATCGAAAGCACGCCGGCAAGGATTAGCACCTTGTTCATCCATCCGAAGATAGGAGAACCGGATAGAGCTTTGTAAACCCGGAATATCGAGAGAAAACCGAGATTGACCAGTCCGGTTGATATCAGTGCCCCAACAGGCGGCAGCGCCACCGAGTTGGCATCGATTCCAACCGTATGCATCGGGAATAGTTCCATCTTGGTGCTATACCCGGTAAGAACAAATAGAAAGGCGATTTTCAGATAGATCGGGTCGAGCGTGTGAGCTGCGGAAGTAATCCCGGCGAATGATAAACCGGTCATTCCGGTTCCTTTCACTGAAAGACTAAGGAAAAGTATTCCCATGTATGCCAGCGCGATACCGGCGGAAGTAATGAAAATGTACTTCCAGGTGGCTTCGAGGGCATGCAAGGTGCGATCGCTGTAAATAAGCACCGATGCCGTCAGTGTGGTGGCTTCAACGAGTATCCATACCAGCGTTATATCATTGGCCAGGTAGGCCCCGGTAATGGCCGCAATCAATCCAGTCAATGCTGCATAATAGTAACTGAACCGCTTGTTCGCCGGATCGGTGAAATAAGGGAATCCCTGGATCACAACTGCTGTTGAGATCAGTGTGAGCAGACCGAGGAACAACACCCCGGCCGGATCGTAAGTGAAATAAACCAGTTCGGTTTCACCGGCATGAAAAAGAACGTAAACATTGAAAAGCCATTGGAAAAACACGAAAAGCAGTATCAGCCAACGGGTTAACTGTAGCCGCCTCACGGTTAACATCGTAATGGCTATTAATAATGCCGATATGAAATAAACTGCTACCATGCCTAGTGTTTTAAACTGGTTAGATTATCGGATTCCAGGTCGCTGAACTGTGAACCGATATGGTTCATTAAAACGCCGATAATCAGTACGCTGACGAAAATGTCGAGCAATATGCCGATGTTGATCAGCATGGGCATTTCACTGCCTACCGCCAGGGAGAAGAAAAAGACGGCATTTTCAACGACAAGAAAACCTACCATGTGAGAAAAAATCCTCCTGTGCGTAATGATCAAAAGAACGCCTGTAAAAAGAGTGAACAGGGCAATCGTCATAAACACAGTATCCAAACCTGGGTTTTTAAGAATGTTGGAAAGTATGATGCTCACAAAAAGGCCGGCCATAGTGAATATGAGCGAATAAAATGCAGGGAATGCTTTCGGATGAACCTTATAAACTTTGGTTTGATTGATGACGCGGAAAAGGAAATAGGGTACTATGATTGCTTTGAATATGAGAGTTTCGGCTGATACAAAGATCAGGTTGGCCAGATTTATCGTTTTTAGTTCGATCAGAGCGATGAAAAAAAGCAGAATACCCTGTGTTGCAATGAGTTTGGCGTACGATCGGAATCTTTCGGCGATACTGAGGTACACCAGCGTTCCTGCAAATAGGACAATGAGCAGATAAAACATATTAATCAGTTAATCAGTTTATTAGTTACAATCAATACAATCAGGAAGGCTAACATGGCTACCGCCGTCAGGGTTAAAATAAACTGGGCATTTTTCTGCATTTTCTTTCTGGCGCGGAACGATTCCCCTATGCCGACAATAATGGCAAACGCCACCTGTACGGTGAAGAACAGCAGGATCTGAAAACCGGGATGCCATTCCGCCGGAACCAGTGAACTGCAGATGAGGGAACCGTACACCGCAAATTTGATGGCACCGGTAATGTGAATCAAAGCTTTATCGAAACCGCTGTAATCCAGTATCATCACCTCGTGCACCATAGTCAGTTCGAGATGCGTTTTAGGATCATCCACCGGCATCCTGGAGTTCTCAATCATCGCGATCTGCACCAGCAGGTAAAATCCGATGAGCCCGAATACAGTGATCATCGGGTTGCCTGAAACATGGAAAGCCACGAACATATCGGAAAATGAGGTATAACCGGTAAGCATCGCGAAAGTGCCCATGAGTATCAGAAAAGCGGGTTCCAGGAGCATGGAATAGAGGGCCTCGCGGTTGGCACCCATCCCTTCAAAACTGCTGCCGGTATCCAGTGCCCCGATAATAAGGAAGAACTTTCCCAGGGCGAGCATATAGGAGAAAAAGACGAAATCCGCCTGGAAAGGTATGAGAGCGGGCATGTTGGCAAAGGGAACCACGGTGATTACGGATAACATCGCGGCCAGCCCGATAACAGGAGCAAGCCTGAATACCCAGCCGGTGGTGGTGCTAAATACGCTGCCTTTGCCGAGTAATACCCTGATATCCAGCATCGGCTGGAGAATGCCGGGCCCTTTCCGGCCGCTGACGATGCTCCTGGTTCGGATAATAATGCCGGGAAAGAAAACCGCGGCGAGAAGGATCAGGGGAATTCCGGCCATCGGTTACAGGATTTTTAAAATGGTGAGTACCAGAATGAGCAGCATAAACAGAAAAGCATATAATATGTAATGCTGTATCTGCCCGGTCTGCATGAAAGCTATCTTTTTGAAAACCCTTAATATTCCATCGATCGGTTTTTCTATCAGTTTTAATTTGAAAAGATCACGTGGATAGGTGGCAAAAGTTCCTTTGCCCGGGAAGAGATCATTTTCATCGATAGGCACGGTATGCTTTTGGGTTCCCAATATTGGGTTTGCCAGTGAGCTGAAATTATCTGCCCAGGAAGTGGCGGTATATTGCTGCTTTTCATCACCGGCAGTATATCCGCATCCCCAGGTTGGACCGGTTGTCACGATCCTTTTCTTCAGATGATAATATCGCCAGATACCGATCATCGCTGCCAGTCCGATGAAAACTCCCCCGGCCAGGCTGATGCGGGTGAGCGTTTGGAGCAGGTCGCCGGTAAAAACTTCGGGAAGGGCAGCCCCGGTAAGCTCCGACGAAATTTTCATGACAGGTTTTACAAACCAGGCCGATACCAGTCCGATTGCCATGATGGCCGCAGAGGCCAGGATTGAGGGGAGCAGCATACCATTGCTTACTTCACGGGCCTCATGAACCTGTTTGCTCCGGGCCTGACCCAGAAAAACGATTCCGAAAGCCTTTGTGAAACAAAAAATCGCAAGTCCGCCGATCAGTGTTAATCCAATCAGACTGATTAATAACAGGATACTGAAATACAGGCTTGATTCGGGGAAGCTTTTAAACATTCCAAGATAGATCAGAAATTCTGAAATAAATCCATTAAAGGGAGGAAGGCCGCAGATCGCCAGCGATCCGATCAGGAAAAAGGCGGCCGTAAAAGGCATTTTATAGGCTAACCCGCCGAGTTGATCGATATTTCGGGTATGGGTAGCCTGGTAAACCGATCCCGCATTAAAGAAAAGCAACGATTTAAACAGGCTGTGATTGAGCACATGCAGCAAACCGCCGCTGAATCCAAGCAAGGTGAGCGTATGGTTGCCAGTGGCCATGCCAAGCACCCCCAAACCGATCCCGATGCCTATAATTCCGATGTTTTCTATGCTGTGATAGGCCAGCAACCGCTTTAGATCGTGCTGAACAATGGCCATCATTACACCCATGATTCCGGAGAAAAGAGAGAAACCCAGTATGATGAGCCCGATCACAAAAAGGTCGGATTGAATAGAGAACACCACGCGTAAAATCCCGTAAATACCCATCTTGATCATCACTCCCGACATTAATCCGGATACCGGGGACGGAGCTGCCGGATGGGCTTCGGGAAGCCAGGTGTGCAGCGGAATAAATCCCGCCTTGATACCGAACCCGATAAAAAAGAGACTGAATACCAATAGGTTGGAATGGGATCCAAAATAGGTTTTCAGTCCGTCGAATCCGGTTTGACCGGTTGCCTCACCGGCTATCAGAAATGCAACCATCAGAAAAGGCAATCCAACATGCATCTGGATCAGGTAGTTAATGCCGGTCTTTAAAACTTTTCGGTCATCAGCCTCAAAGATGACGAGCAGGAACGATGAAACCGCCATCAGCTCCCAGACCACCAGGAAAGCAAATCCATCTCGCAGGATAACCACCAGTATCATAGAGAAGTACAGCCAGATAAAGGCCCATAGGTGCACCGACCAGCGCAGGGAAGTCTGTTTATCGTAATAGGATTTCAGGTAACCGCCGGCAAAAAGAAAGGCAGTGAGGGCTGTGAAGTTGATCAGTAAAACAAAGAAGACTGATAGCAGGTCGGGAGTGGGAAACGTGAGGACGTGAGGACGTGAGGGAGTGAGGACCTGAGGGAGGAAAGATGTAACCGTGGTGAGAGCGATAGAAAGGATATCGAAAGGGTTTCGGGAGGGCAAAGATTCCGAAGCTCAGGATCATCAAGCCAATAAACAGCAAGGGTATCATGGATGATAAAGTTGTGCGAAGATACGATAATGGGATTAAGGTGGTTAAAAAACAGGTTTCCGGTCATTAAAACAGATAACCCACCATGATCTGGTGCGTAGTAAACCTCGATAACCCGGCATTACCGAGAGGCAGTTCAAACTGATAGCTGAACAGCAGGTCATTAACACGGACACCGGCAAAAAACCCGCCGGATTCCCTGAAGCGATACAATAGTCCTGCCTGGAAATTCCCGAAAATCGTGGCCCTTATGTTGGTTTGGAAACTAAAACCGCTTTGAGCATTGTATTTCATTAATACTGACGGTTCAAGTGATATATTTTCGCTTAATACTGGAGTAATGCCTCCATACAGATACAGGCTCCGGGCCATATACGAGCTTTTATCAGAGTCGGGAGTATAACTCAATTTCCCGAAGGTAACGGAGGAGTTGAACAGCTGAACTACCGAGAATCCGGCAAAAACGAAATCTGAATAATAATGGATACCGGCATTAACATCTGTTATATGCAGGATTTCCTTGACATCAGCGTCGATCAGGGGATCCGGACCGGTACCGTCGGGCGGCAGGAATCCTGTTTTATCGATGATAAATTGATAGTACATGGGGGCCAGGCCTAGCGACAAACGGCCTTTGCCAAGATAAACATGATAGGCATAATCGAGGTGAAGGCCAATCTGACTGATTGCTCCATATTTTACATTGAACAATCCTCCGCCGATTCCAATATTTCCAAAGGCGTTTTCGCCCTTATTCACCAAGCCCCACGGATTGAAATATTGCTTTCTGGATTTCAGGCTGGAATGCCAGGTTGCTGATTGCCACGATGGTGCACCTTTAAAGCCTAACCATTGCTGACGGGCTGCAATAGTCAGCGGAGCCTTCGATCCCGTGCCGGCAATGGCCGGGTTGGTAAAGAACGGGTTGATCAGGAACTGATCGGACAGAGGCGATATCTGGGCCTGAAGCACGATGGCCAGGCAGGCGAAGAGGAGGAGGAGATATGTTCGTTTTAAGTTCAAAATTTGTTGTCAGTTGTCGGTTGTCAGTTATCGGAGTATGGTGAGGTATCCGGTAAGCGGTTTTTCGCCCGGATCCAGATTGATCAGGTAATAATAGGTGCCCATGGGCAGTGGAGTACCTTTGTCCTTGCCATCCCATGGAACAGGATAGCCTTTAGCCGATTCAAATACCAGCTTTCCGGAAACATCAAACACCTTAATTATTGCATCCGGAAAGTATTCCATCATAGGTATCGTCCATAGGTCGTTAAGTCCATCACCATTGGGGGTTATCACATTGGGAATGAAATTATATTTATCTACAATTAATTCAAGGGTTTTCTTACAGTTCCCGGCATCAGTAACCTCAATGGTATAGGTGCCCAGTCCCATCGTTTCGGTAACCAGCTCAACCGGCCTTCCGGAAAGCGTGATTTTGTAATCTCCCCAACCGCCGGAGATCTCCAGTGTCAGCTTACCGTCGCTGCAGCTTGCACATCCCGGCGGCATCAGATGGTAGGTTATATGTATTGAATCCGGCGGACCGATAGTCACTGTGGAAGGATAATCATAGAAACAGGTGGAATCTTCGGAAACCACAATAGTGTAACTGCCCGACTGAAGGTTCTCAAAAAGACTGTCAGGCAGATAGTTGCCACCACCATTAATCGAATATTGATAAGAGCTGCCGGTACCATGTACGAAAACCTCAATTGAGCCCTCATCGGCTCCAAAACAGGTATTATCCTTAATATTTACCGAATCGAAACCAAACTGCAGAGGATCCAGTAATCTGACATTTACGGTATCGGAGATGGTGCAATCATTTTTGGTAACTGCAAGGATATAGTCGGCGGTTCTGTCAGCCTGAACTGAATCTGCGGTTCCAATCGGGACTGCCACAGAGCCTTCCATCCGGCTCCATAGATAGCTTTCGCCCGAGCCATCGTCGCCGCGCAGGGTTATCGGATTGAGGGAACATGCCACAATATCACTGCCCAAATGGATATCCGGACAGGGCAAATTCCTTACCGTAACAACCAGATAAGCGGTTGTTGCACACTGGCCTTCATTGGGGGTAAAGATATGGGTGGTTGTTCCGGGGGTATCGGTGTCTATGGTAGCAGGGAACCAGGTGCCGGTTATGTTATTGTTGGATATTGCGGGCAAAGGCGGTGGAGGGAAAAATAGCGGAAGTGGTCCGATGGTCTCGAAAGATGGTACGAGGAGTTTTTGAACGGTGACTGTGTGGGTGGTTGATGCCGGACCATTGCAGCCTGTTGCGCTGGCGGTGATCGTGGTGGTCCCGCTCCAGGGGGCAGCATAAGTTACTATGCCGGTTGCTTCATCAATTGTATTGCCCCCAGCTAAACTTGCGGCATCCAGCGTGTACCTGATACCCGTGGCGTTGGCAGCTGAAGTGGTGTAGGTCATGGTATCGGCTCCCTGACAACGTTCGGAGGCAACAGGTGAGAATGCTGCTATGGTTACCATTGGAATTACCTCGATATAATCCGTTTTTATTTCAGCATCTGTTGCTCCTTCGGTAATGATTAGGGTAATTGTTTTCAGCCCTGTTGTATTGTACGTCACCACATAAGGGCCAATAGTATTTGCATTAGCCGGGGATGCTCCATCGCCAAAGTTCCAGTTGTAGTTGGTGCTTCCGGTGGTTCCGGTGGAAAGATTCGTAAAAGTTACGGTTTTACCGAGGCAAATGGCTAAGGGCGCTCCGGAGAAGTTGGCATCCAATCCGCATCCTGCCAGGGTAATATTCAAGGTTCTGGTGGTTCCCGAACAGTTGGACGCATTGGTTTCAGCAACTGTTATATCACCGTTGGTTGATCCGAAATTAACCGTGATCTGATTGTTATCAGGGCCGGTGGCTCCGGATATAATGGTCGCGTCTGGTGGAACGGTCCATGCGTAGGTGGATCCGGCAGTATGGACAACGCTGTAAGTTTTTCCGGTTGCAAAGCAGGCTAATTCAGTGGTTCCGGTAATAGCAGATGTGGCCGGCAAGGCAATCACGGCATTGGATATTCCTGAACTTGTTACTGAACAGCCCTCTGCACTGGTTACGATAACATCCACCACCTGATTGTTAGTCAGGCTGGTGGTAGTGTATGTATTTGAAGGTCCTTCCTGAACACTTCGACCGTTAACCCTGAAATTATAGCTGGCACCTCCGCCGCCGGTGAATGTAACGTAAGTACCTGCACAGAAAGTATTGTCGATATCGCTGCTGACCAAAGAAGGAGTTGGCAAATCATTAACAGAAATGTAACCTGTTTTTGTTTCGGTATTGGATGTTCCGTCGGTAATGGTCAGTGTAACAGTTTTCAGACCGGTTGTATTGTAAGTAACCACATGAGGCCCAATTGAATTGGCGGTAGCCGGGGAGGTTCCGTCGCCAAAGTTCCAATTGTAGTTTGTGGTTCCGGTTGTTCCGGTGGATTCATCAGTGAAAGTAACGGTTTGACCCTGACAAATGGTTACGGGCGAGGCGGAGAAGTTCGCATCCAATCCGCAACCGATAAGGGTAACAGTCAGGGTTCCGGCAATACCCGGGCATCCGGCCGCATTGGTTTCGACAACCGTAATATCCCCGTCTGTTGAGCCAAAATCAACCGAAATCGAATTGTTATCCGGGCCCGTGCTTCCGGAAGTAATGATGGCACCAAAAGGAACTGTCCAGGAATAGCTTGATCCGGAAGTTGGATCAAC
>JAPLDV010000148.1 GCA_026391235.1 Bacteroidia bacterium
TGTCTGTTTAAAGGTGATCTTTATCCCGGGCCATTCGCAGGGTTGTGTCGCTTTTTATGAAGCATCGGCGGGTTGGCTTTTTTCAGGAGATACCCTTTTTGCCGGGGGTATTGGCCGGACCGATTTACCCGGCGGCAGCTATGAGCAAATCATCAGCAGCATAAAGCGAAAACTGTTGATACTGCCTGACGATACTAAGGTTTTTCCCGGCCATGGACCCGCATCCACCATCAAACAGGAGAGATTGACCAACCCTTTCCTGTAGAAACGCAAAGCGGTTCTCCGTTTCCTGCAAACACTGCATAATGTCATACTTCTTCTTAATTTTACCCGCTTAATTTGTATAAAACAATCAATAAAATATGATCACTGATCAATTCATTTACAGGCATATCGGACCAAGGCCCCACGAAATCCAGGAAATGCTGGAAAAGGTGGGTGCGAGCACAATGGAAGAGTTTATTTCTTCGGTCGTTCCTGCTCAGATACGCATGAAACAGCCGCTGAATCTTCCCGCAGGATTGACTGAACAGGAGTATGCGATAAAGATTAAAAAGATTGGGTTAAAGAACAAGCAATACAGATCCCTGATCGGGATGGGTTATTACGGTACAGTAATGCCAGCCGTGATCAAGCGGAATATTCTTGAGAATGCTTCATGGTACACCTCCTATACTCCATACCAGGCTGAAATTTCGCAGGGCCGCCTCGAGGCTTTGCTGAATTTCCAGACTTTAGTGATGGAGTTGACAGCTATGCCTCTGGCCAATGCATCATTGCTGGATGAAGCAACCGCAGCTGCAGAAGCAATGATTCTGATGTTCAACGCTAGATCCCGTGAGATGGTGAAACGGGACGCTAACGTTTTATGGGTGGATGAAAATATTTTCCCTCAAACATTGGAAGTGATCCGGACCCGGGCATTGCCGCTTGGCATCCAGGTTGAGGTTGGCAAAGTAGTGAGGACCCGTTTGAATGACAAGGTTTTCGGAATTATTGTTCAATATCCGGCCGGGGACGGTAAAGTGCTGATCTATAAACAGACTGTTGACAGGATGCATGAGCTCGGAGGTCTATATACGGCTATCAGTGACTTATATTCCCTGGTATTGCTTACTCCTCCCGGCGAATGGGGCGCTGACATAGTGGTTGGCAGTACCCAGCGGTTTGGAGTTCCAATGGGATTCGGCGGCCCGCATGCGGCCTATTTTGCCGCACGTGAAGAGCTGAAAAGAAGCCTGCCGGGAAGGATAATCGGCGTTTCACAGGATGTACACGGGAATAAAGCTCTCAGGATGGCTCTGCAGACAAGGGAACAGCACATTAAGCGCGAAAAGGCCACGTCCAACATTTGCACCGCCCAGGCACTCCTGGCTACCATTGCCGGAATGTATGCAGTTTATCATGGTCCGGACGGCTTATTGGAAATTGCCGGCAAAATTCACAGGTCGGCCCATACCCTCGAACTGGAACTGGAACAGTATGGTTACGTTCAGGAAAACAAAGATTATTTCGACACCCTGAGATTCGTGCTGCCGGAAAAGGTCACCCTCAGGCATTTCAAAACAACTGCGCTAAAACATCATTATAATTTCCGCTATTTTGATGATGGAACAATCGGTTTATCAACAGATGAGCTTACCGATCTGGCCGATGTGAACAGGATTATTGAAATCTTCGCTGAAGCTGCCGGAATGAAAGCCGAAGCGGTTTCGGATTTGGTTGATTCAGCAGGATTTGACCCTGAATTCGCCCGCACCACAGATTTTCTTACCGCGCAGTGCTTCAATAAATATCAGTCGGAAACGGAAATGATGAGATACATCAAGAAACTGGAACGCCGCGATTTCTCTCTCACTCATTCAATGATTCCTCTGGGGTCGTGCACCATGAAACTTAATCCGGCCAATTCCATGTTTGCATTATCCTGGGATGAATTTGCCGGAATCCACCCGTTTGTGCCCGTTGATCAGGCCGGGGGATACACTCAGCTGATCAGGGAATTGGAACAGGCACTTATTGAGGTGACCGGTTTTCCAGCCATTTCCTTCCAACCCAATTCCGGAGCTTCGGGAGAATATGCCGGTCTGATGGTCATCGAAGGGTACCACAGGAGTCGTGGTGAAGGCTATCGCAATGTAGTGCTGATCCCCGCCTCTGCTCACGGAACAAACCCTGCGAGTGCAGTTATGGCGGGCAGTAAGGTAATCGTCGTAAAATGCGATGAGCAAGGTAACGTAGATATTGATGACCTGAAAATAAAGGCCGCTGAGCATGCTGCCAACCTTTCGGCGTTCATGATCACCTATCCTTCCACACACGGGGTATTTGAAACCGGGATAATGGCCATGGCCGACATCATACACGCTCACGGCGGATTGGTTTATATGGATGGCGCTAATATGAACGCACAGGTTGGTTTAACCAAACCTGCTTTGATTGGTGCGGATGTTTGCCACCTGAACCTGCATAAAACCTTCGCGATCCCTCACGGCGGAGGCGGACCGGGGGTAGGCCCGATAGGAGTTGCCCAACACCTGGTTGAATTTCTTCCATCACATCCGGTTGTTAAGGTGGGAGGGGAAAAGGGAGGCGTAATATCCGCTGCTCCTTATGGAAGTGCCCTGGTGCTTACCATCTCCCATGCGTATGTCCAGATGCTCGGTGGTGAAGGTTTAAAAGCCGCAACCGAGATGGCTATCCTTAATGCTAACTATTTGGTGGAATGTTTAAAAGGGCATTATGAAGTTCTGTATTCCGGAGCCAATGGTCGTGTTGCTCATGAGTGTATTCTCGATTGCCGGAACTTTAAGGCCAAAACGGGTGTCGAAACTTCGGATATAGCCCGCAGGCTGATGGATTATGGTTTTCATGCACCCACACTTTCATTCCCGGTGCATGAAACTTTAATGATTGAACCTACCGAAAGTGAATCGAAACAGGAACTCGATCGTTTTGCCGAATCCTTGATCTCTATTCTTTTTGAGATCAGTGACGTAGAAATGGGGATTACCCACGGCGACAATAACGTTCTGAAAAATGCACCGCATACGGCAGTTCATATTGGTGATGATACGTGGAGCCATCCGTATGGCCGGCTCAAAGCAGCTTTCCCGCTTCCCTGGATAGCTGAGAATAAGTTCTGGCCTTATGTTGGCAAAATAGATAATGCCTATGGGGATCGAAATCTGATATGCTCCTGTAGGGGGTTGGAAGATTATTAGATAATACTCAATTGAATATGGAGATATTATCTGGAACGATTATGAAATGTGTTTCCCAATTTGGGATCTACACGAAGGAAAGATATAAACGCCCGTAATACTGCTATCGCCTGACGCCTTATTTACGAACCGACATCAACCGGAACATCGTTGGTAACCTGTGAAATGGTTCCTCCTTACATGTCTTTCAGATTTTCAATTAATTTCGTTTTTGTCGATCAAACTGGCACTCTTCCATCAGTGCAAACCATGAAGAAATTCCAACAGCCATGCAAGGCTACCTCGGTCAGAAACTGATGGCTAATGGTCAGGAAGATAATTCTTATAGTATTTTGGTTTCTCCGATTCAGGTATATTATTTACCTTGCATTGAAATCAAAATTGTGAAATCATAAACACTTAATCGACAAAGCAGAAACAACAGAAATAGAATAACATAGGGTCATTTAGATACTCTCTCTCTTAAAACCGTCAATTTTCAAGTACTGAGGAGTAACTAAGTCGAGCACGCAAAGGCGTGGGCTTGGTTGCTTCAGTACGGGTGCTTGACGGTACCTAAGAGGGAGCATACTGGGTCCACGTTCTATTTATTTCCAAATGAAGAAAATAATATCAATGATCAAGCCATGAGTGAGGCCGGAGGAGCAATTATAAAAAGAGGATTTTATTGGGGAATGAATCCGAATCCAACAGCTACCGACAATTTCTCAGAAAATGAAAATGGCCTTGGAGTTTATAGTGAAAATGTGAATTTGAACTATGGTCACCAATATTTTTTCAGAAGTTATGCCCTGAATTCCAAAGGAACCCACTTGGGGGAAGTTCTATTAGTCAAGGTTGAGATAAAACCTCAATTAGGATCAATGATCGATTCCCGGGATGGCAGAGCCTATCCGACAGTAAAAATTCATAACCAAACCTGGATGGCAAAGAACCTGGGCTATATTCCTTCCATCAGCCAGCCTTGGAGAGGATCTGAAACCTTGCCGTTCTATTATGTTTATGATTTTGATGATTACAACCGCTTTGATGCAATCGCGTCAGCCAACTATATCACTTTTGGGGTGCTCTACAATTGGGTATCAGCCAGTACCGCCTGTCCTCCGGGTTGGCATCTGCCGTCCGATGTGGAATGGACTATTTTGACTGATTACTTAGGGATCTTAGCCGGGGGCTTTATGAAAGAAGCCGGAACAAAAAAGTGGCAGAGTCCCAATGCAGAAGCCAATAATTTCAGTGGTTTTACTGGCCTTCCGGGCGGCTACCTCCGCGAGGATCCTTTATCCGGTGGATACTTCTTAGCCCTGGGTTTCGACGCCTACTTCTGGTCCGCCTCGGAGAACGATTTGTCGGACTCCTGGGGTACCTTTATTCCTCCAGCGGTAGCGCGTTCCGGTTCGACTCCCAAAAGAGTAACGGACTTTCGGTCAGGTGCTTGCAAGACAAGGCGGGGAGCGGGATTTAATCGCGTCAATCATTCTAAACACTGTAAAAACCGGCAAAAATTTCAATCGCCGCTGACCGGGAAATCAATTGGTCATTTTTTGTACTCGAATTTAAAATTTGCTCACAGAAATCCTGTTGTGGTTATTAATGATTTTTGGTACCTTTGATAGTAGCCCCCGCATAAATCTTGTTGGAAAATGATTGCACAATTGGCTCTTTCAGATACACTTTCCATCAGAAAACTTTTCATTCTGGTTCTTCTGTCCACAGCTATTGCTTCCTGTAATGAAGATGTGGATTTATATACCGGGGGTCAGCCTGTTCCGATCGTCTATGGCCTGCTGGATCCGGCAAGTGAGGTTCAATACCTGAGGATCGGCCGGTCGTATGTCGGCGGGGCGGATGCCATGAACCAGCCGTCCGTAACCGATTCCACCGTCTGGAATATTCCCCATGAAGTGTAGATGGAGGAATATACCGACGGCCTGAAAGGAAATACCTTCCGGTTTGAACCGGATACCATCATAAAAAAGGATACAGGCTTTTTCCCGGTTGCCAATCTAAGAGTGTATTCTTCTGCCTTTAAACCTATTGCCGGTAATACCTACCGGCTTTATGTTTTTTTCCCTGACCTGGATAAAATGGTTTTTGCCAAAACAATCGTTCACGGATCACCTCAGATCGTGGATCCATTACCCCTGTCGATCCGGAAAATCAACTTCGAACCCGGGCAACCCTTTACCATACGTTGGTATCCAGGCCTGAATTCCGGTGTTTATCAAATGATCTTCCGGATTTATTACCGCGATTCATCGGCCGTTGGTGAGGAGTTTAATTCAGCTGATTACGCAAGTGCCGGAATATATAACCTCCACACAGATCAGATGCTGGAATACCCCATGGGCGGTCTCGCATTCTTTACAGCTATGGCCAAAGAGATCCCAGTGATTTCCGGTATGGTTAGAAATGTCATATCGGTCGAGTTTATCATGACCTCCGGCGGTGCTGATTTGGGTATTCACTATCAGTCATCCGTTGAAACCGGAAACAATTTCACGAACCTTGCGGATTATTCAAATATTGACAATGGTCTTGGAATCTTTTCTTCACGGATCGAGTCACGGATACCCAATTTGACCTTATCCGGGGTTACTCTGGATGAACTCGCACGCGGTGAAACAACGCGATTACTGGGATTTAGAGACAGCAAAGGGCAATAATATGAAACAATTTAGAATATTGATATTGATCCTGTTCGGAATGATCGGTTCCTGTAATCCGGATATTCCCCCCATTGATGACGGAACCGATATCTCTGATCCGAGGTACGGCTCTTTTACATTTGATTTCAGCCTCCCAAAATTAAAC
>JAPLDV010000878.1 GCA_026391235.1 Bacteroidia bacterium
CCGGATTCAAATTATTCCCGAATCCTGCAGAAAACTTTGTTATTGTTGAAATTAGTAACCCCAAAGGCAAATCGCTGAAACTGGAATTGATGGATATTCTGGGACGCATTCTATTTACGCAGGATGCTCCTTCAACCATTACCGCAAAATGCACCATAAATACTTCCGGTTATCTTCCGGGAATCTACCTCATCCGGGTGGGTGATGAACAAACATTAGGAACCCAACCATTTTTAATCAAAAACCTGAAACCATAAATCGTATGAAAAAATTTATTTTCCTCGCAGCCATGTGCATTTCAGGCATTACCGCTTGTAAAACAATGGTCAATGAGGCTCCTGACAATGCCGAAAAGGAGATAAGGAAGAAAGCAGACAGCGTCCTTGCTTTGATGACCCTCGATGAAAAGATCGGCCAGCTGAACCAGTTCTCGGGCGACGGCGAGCTGACCGGTCCGGTTGCCCTGAGGCCTGATTTATTGCAGAGTATCCGTGACGGAAAGGTAGGATCCATGCTGAACATAAACGGGGCGGATTATACCCGTAAGATCCAGAAAATCGCCGTAGAAGAATCCCGGCTGAAAATCCCTCTGATCTTTGGGTATGATGTGATTCACGGCTATAAAACGATTTTCCCGGTCCCTCTTGGTGAATCGGCATCATGGGACCCTGAAGCGGTCGAAAGGGCAGCACGGGTAGCCGCCACGGAAGCTGCAGCTGCCGGCCAGCACTGGACTTTCGCACCGATGGTCGATATTGCCCGCGATCCCCGCTGGGGGCGAATCATGGAAGGTTCGGGCGAAGATCCTTATCTCGGGTCCAGATTGGCTGAGGCCCGGGTGAAAGGCTTTCAGGGTAATAATCTTGCGGATGCCACCACTATCCTGGCCTGTGCCAAGCATTATGCGGGATACGGGAATGCCCAAGCAGGCCGGGATTATTACACCACCGACATGAGCGAAAACAGTCTCCGCGAAGTATACCTGCCGCCCTTTAAGGCAGCAACCAAAGCCGGTGTGGAAACTATCATGACGGCCTTTAACGACCTGAACGGGGTCCCCGCAACCGGTAACAAATACCTGATCCACGATATCCTCAAAACCGAATGGGCCTACAAAGGATTGGTAGTCAGCGATTGGGGGTCGATATCCGAGATGATTCCGCATGGGATCGTTGCAAACAAATATGAAGCCGGCGATCTGGCTTTCAATGCCGGGGTGGATATGGATATGGAAGGCAACGTGTATCTCACCGAGATGAAAAATCTGCTGAAAGACGGAAAAATCACCGAAGCACAGATCGATGAATCCGTGCGCCGGGTGCTGCGTTTGAAATTTTTACTCGGGCTTTTTGATGATCCTTACCGCTACTGCAATACCGAACGTGAAAAACAAACCTTATTGAAGCCTGAATTTTTGGCTGAGGCCCGCGACGCAGCCAGGAAATCTTTTGTTTTGCTTAAAAACGAAAACCAGGTACTACCGCTGAATCCCGCTGTGAAAAGTGTTGCCCTGATCGGTCCGGCTGCCGATGCAGCAGCTGATATGATCGGAAACTGGTCGGGACGAGGCGAGGCGAAACATGTGATTACGCTTAAAAAAGAACTGGAAACCCGCTTGGGCGAAAGTAAAGTCTTTTATGCCAAAGGTGCGAATTTCAACGACGGCGACAAATCAGGTTTTGCTGCTGCAATGGCTGCCGCACGCCAGGCCGATGTGA
>JAPLDV010000422.1 GCA_026391235.1 Bacteroidia bacterium
TTGGTTTCAGGTCACCCCCGAATACCAGGGTACTGTCCCATTTCGTATAGTCAACAGTAACCGTAAGTGTTTTACCGGGAATCAAGTGAACCATCAGATACTTTTTCCCGATAACCAGATATCCGTTAACAGGTTTCGCCACCACTTTCTCGTAAGTGAAAGTCCCTTCGGCCGCCTTTGCGATGGTATCCGCTTTCTGACCTGCAGAAAAAACGAAGGCCAGAGTGTCGGCATTGGTAACTGTGCCGGTCAGCCTGATCTGATCAGCCGGCTGTTTCTGGCAACCCCCGAGGAGGGCTGCGGCGAAAAACAAGGGAAGTAATTTGTTCATAAGTATTTATTAATGATTATGTTCGCTGCGCTCACTAATTGGCTCCGCTTCGCTCCGCTAATTATGCTCCCTGCGGTCGCTAATTGGCTCGGCTATCGCCTCGCTAAGGATTTGCTCCAGTGCGCAATTAGCGAGAAGCGCATAATTAGCGGAGCGAAGCGTAGCCAATTAGTGAGCGTAGCGAACATGGTTAAATTCCATCCAATTTATCAAATATCGCCCGCAACTCCGGGTTTGATGGCCTGGGGCAACGGGCATTTACAATCTTCCCGTCAGGATCAATCAACGTAAACGTAGGAATATACATTACAAGGTATTTCTTATTGGCTTTAATAGTCTGAGGATCATGAAGCTGCACCCACTCAAAATTATCAGCCCTGACCATTTTCTCCCATGCCGCTTTATCCTTGTCGACCGACATGCTGATGAAAACGATATTACGGCCTTTGTAACCGGCAACCAGTTGCTTATAGGCAGGAATTTCGGCACGGCAAGGACCGCACCAGGTAGCCCAGAAATCAATGAACACATATTTCCCTTTGAAATCGGTCAGAGATACATTGTCCCCGTTGATATCGAGCAGGGTAAATGCGGGTGCCGGCTGACCCGGAGCCAGGACTGCCCATTTGTCCGACATCTCTTTAATGGAGGCTTTGTACTTCTCATTAGTCGATTTGGCCAGGTATTCGGTAACCAGATCCTCGATTCCCGTTGTGCCTTCGCTGTCGATGTATTGTTTCAGCTTGTCATACACAATCACCGAGTAGATCTCAGGACTCTTAAACTTCTCATTGACAAATGCTACCATTGCTTTCTCCAGTGCCGGGTTGCCCCAGGATTTCAATTGCGGGATATTGGCTCTTTTCATCGCTTCCTGCTGCACATATCCGGATATAAAAGCCTTAATATCACTGATCTCCACCAATGCCGGATCATCCAGGTTCAGCTTATCCATAAAGGCAAACCAGCCGGACGGGATCTCCTGATGGGTGGTATCGTAATAACCGGCCATCGTCGGGTAATTGTACAGATCATAATAGACACTGTATTCCAAGACCTTCATTTCACGATTGAAAAAGGCATCAGCCAAACCGGGGTTATCATTTTTGAATTTTACCAGGAAAGCGATTTCCACCTGGCTCAGGGAATCGCGTACCCGTTTGAAATCGGTGGGAGTGTTCGGGGACTTGTACATTTCATTCAGTTTCTGATACAATGCCGAGCTGCCCAAGGTCTTATCATGCAGGTATTCAACCGGCAATCCGAGATCACCACCGAATCCAACGCTGGTATCGAAGGCTTTGGCGTCAAAATCAATCGTCAGGTTTTTACCCGGTTCCAGATATAGGTACAGGAACAGCTTATCTCCCTGCAGCGTTCCGTCGATCGGCCGGCTTACCGCAATTTCTTTGGAAAACGTACCATCAGCATTCAGCCTGATAGTATCCTTGGGTCCGTCAAGGGTCATGTACAATTCTTTAGCATCATAATTCGATGCCTTACCGGTAATCGTACAAACCGGGTTTTTCTCAGTTTTGCACCCGAACATCAGCGTGATCAGGAGTGCAAGGGGTAGTAATTTCTTCATAGTCCAAGAGGTATTATTATGTTCGCTTCGCTCACTAATTATGCTCCGCTTCGCTTCGCTAATTGGCTCGGCTATCGCCTCGTTAAGGATTTGCCCCGGAGCACAATTAGCGCGAAGCGCATAATTAGCGAAGCGAAGCGGAGCCAATTAGTGAGCGAAGCGAACGTGATTAAATCCCTGTGAGGGCGTCGATCACCTTCCTTAGCTCGGGGTTGGACGGCCGTTCTGCGCGTGCGTTGACAATCATCCCTTTTGGATCAATCAGTACAAAAGTCGGGATGAATTTCACCAGCCAGATTTTATTGTACCTCACGGCATCGTGCAGCTGCAGCCAGGTCATCCGGATCATTTTTGCCGGAACGGCCGGCTTGCCGGTCTCGGGGTCAACTTCGGGAATTCCTTCCTTCACCATCTTTTCCCAGGCAGCTTTGTCTTTATCAACTGATATACTGATAAATACAATGCTTTTCCCTTTGTAGTCCTCAATCAGCTTCTTGTACGACGGAACCTCAGCCTTGCACGGGCCGCACCAGGTAGCCCAGTAATCAATGAAAACATACTTACCGGCAAAATCGGTGAGTGATACCATTTTGCCGTCGATATCAGGCAGATT
The DNA here is from genome assembly GCA_026391235.1 of Bacteroidia bacterium. The sequence continues at coordinate 2,533 of JAPLDV010000422.1, forward strand.
GAAAACCGGTGCCGGCTGACCGGGAGCCATTGAAGCCCACCCGTCGGTCATTTCCTTCAATGCTTTTTTGTTCGCCTCATCGGTGGATTTGGCTAAGTACTCACTGATCAGTCCCTCGAACCCCTTTGGTCCTTCAGAATCAATAACACCTTTTAATGATTCAAAAGCCATCAGGTTAAAAAACTCCGGGCTTTTAAAATTCTCCTGAAGGTATTTGAAAGTCAGTTTCCCAACCTCTGCACTGTTTTTATAAAAAACCTCCTGCGACATGCCGGACACTTTCATCACCTGTGCCGATACCCAGGACGAAATAAAGTACTTGGCTTCCGAAATACCCAGCAAAGCGGGATTATCGAGGTTCACTCCGTCCATAAAAGAATACCAGTCGGCAGGGATAACCGGCTTATCGGTGTTATAATATCCGGCCATCCTCGGGTAATTATTCAGATCGCCATAGTAGCCAAACTGGATAACCGTTTTCTGACGTTCTACAAAAGCCGGATCCAGCTTGCCCTTTTCATTGGTATACTTTCCAAGAAACTCAAGATCAGCCAGGCGGATTGAATCCCGGATTCTTTTATAATCGGCAGGGGTATAGGGTGATTTAAACACTTCGTTCAGCCGTGGATAGGTTTTCTCCTCGCCCTCACTCTTTTTGACAATAAAGTCATTCTCTGCGGCAAGAGATCCAGAAAAGGTGAGATCCTTGTTGAAATCCAGAGCATCAACGCTGATTGCCAGATTCTTGCCTGGCAATAGAAAAAGGGTAGCGTACAGCTTGGTCCCCTGCAAAACTGCATCAGAAGGTCGGGTGACAGAAATTTCCTTTGAAAAGGTTCCATCGGCATTTAGCTTCAGGGTATCGGCTTTTGTTCCGACTGTTAGCTTAATCTCCTTGTCGGTTGCGTTTTTCACTGTCCCGCTGATCAGGCAGGCAACTTTGGCCTCCGGCTTGCACGATGCGAGCAGGGCAGTGATCAGGAGAATGGTTGTCAGATGCTTCATTGTTTATTTAAAGATTTCTTTTTTGCTTAACTCGGTGCAGCGTTAAGGGGTCCCCGCTTTCGCGGGGATGACAAGAGCTCCTGTCACTGGTCACTTGTCACTTGTCACTTCTTCCGCGTCACGCTTCACGCTTCACGTCTTACTTATCATCCCAGCTGTCGGTTCTGAACGGTGCAGCCGGCAGGCCCAGAACGTTGAACAGGTTGGTGACA
>JAPLDV010000125.1 GCA_026391235.1 Bacteroidia bacterium
CTTCTTAAACTGGCCGATACCAGGGACGGCCCCGGGGCCAGGGCTAACGAGAGCCTGAATAATCCTGACAAGTGGGTCAGCAAAAAGAGCCCTGTCCGGATTAATATTATTGAGAACCTTTACCCGGATCTTAACCGGTTGATGGATCAGGCTATCCGGCTTTATAATGAGCATTCAATCATCTTTAACTCGTCCAGGGCAATTAATAAGAACCTGTACGCACTCGGTTTTGCTTCATTTTTGTTCGATTACCTCAAGGCTTATTTTAATGATAATAACCAGCTGCTGTTAAGCCTGGCTCAACCATTAGTTAATCAGATCATTGGAAATAATCCATCACCCTTTATCTATGAAAAAACCGGTACCTGGTATAACCATTTTCTGATTGATGAGTTCCAGGACACTTCTGATCTGCAATGGAGGAATTTTAAACCGCTGATTGTGGATAGTTTATCCGCTGATGGATTGAGCATGATCGTCGGTGATATTAAACAGTCGCTTTATCGCTGGAGAAACAGCAACTGGCGGCTCTTGCATCAAACCGCAGTGGTTGATCTGCAGGTATTTGGCACTCTTTTAGAGCCTCTCGACATCAATCAAAGAAGCCGCAAATCCATCATCGATTTCAACAACCGGATTTTTTCAAATTTACCTGCGATAATGGCGGATAAACTTGATATACCCTCAGCCAACGAGGAATTACCGACTAAAAATCCATCCGAAATTATTCGGCAAGTGTTTAAGGAATCCAACCAAAAGAGCGGAAAAATGGCTGATATGGAAGGGAGAGTGGAGGTTCGGTTCCTCGACAAAACTGATAAAGAAAACGATTGGAACGAGCGACTGGAACACGACCTTCCGCAAATTGTGGAGGATCTTCTTGTTAATAAGGGATATAAACAGGAAGATATAACTTTCCTGGTGAGGAGAAATGCCGATGCTGATAAGATCACCAGGATTTTAACACGTACCGGAAACAATTGGACATTTGTTTCATCCGATGTTTTCAAAATCGGGAAATCGACTGTTATTAAAATGATTTTGAATGCCATTCGTTTTATGGCAGATCCCCGGCAAACCCTTTACCGCGACCTGTTTCTTTGGGATGCTTTTGTGCGTTCACATTCCGGCGAAACACCGGTTCCCGGATTTCAATCTATTGAACAGGATCATTTTCAGCGTTTTATCGATTCTGTAACAAATTGTGACCTTTTAACGGTTACCGATGAGCTGATCCAGGTCTATGGCTTCGATCAGAATGAAGATGACCTTGCCTATATTTTTCAGTTCAGAGATCAGATCAAGAGTTGCATGAATAATGGCATCAGTCATCTTGATGGTTTTCTGACCTGGTGGGATGCCAGTGGTCACAAACAGATGCTGGCTTCTGAAAGCCTTGGCTCATCGATGCGCATTATGACCATCCACAAAGCAAAAGGCTTGTCGAGCCCGGTAATCATAATTCCATACTGCAGCTGGGAATTTAACCACCGCGCAACACATGCCCCCTGGCTTTGGGTACCTACCGAAGGAACGCCATTCAGCCAGGTCCGTAAAATTCCGGTCCGCTATGATTCATCCCTTGAGCAATCCTTTTTTGCTAAAAGCTATTTGAGCGAAAAGATCGACTCCTACCTGGATAACCTTAATCTTTTGTATGTTGCATTTACCCGAGCTATCGATATCCTGATCGTCTTTTGTCCTTATGGAAACGGATTTAAAACTGTTGCTGAGGCTATGTACGCGGATTTGAAAGAGAATCTTTCGGATGGCGCAGTTTTCGAAATGGGAAATAAGGATTTTAAAAATCAACGATCCACGATAACAGATATTCAGGAGATTCATCTGAAGACACCTATGATTACCGGAAAGCTGAAATCACGGATTTCTCATCGGGCTGATGATGATTTTGCCGGCACCCGGTTTGGCAAAAATGTCCATCATGTTCTGGAAACTGTTCAGTCGAAAGGAGATCTGGCTGCAAGTATCAGGAGGTCAGTATCTGCCGGCTACTTTTCTCAGGAAGAAGCTATTGCTGTAGAGGCCAGAATAACTCAACTGTTCAAAATTCCGGAAGTGGAAGATTGGTTCTCCGGAAATTGGGAAACTCTTAATGAGGCAGGTATTCTGGTTCCGGGCTATGGAGAAAGGCGGCCCGACCGCGTAATGATCCATGAAGGGAAATTAGTGGTGATCGATTATAAAACCGGCATCCAGGAACCCAAGCATGAACAACAGGTTGAATCTTATATGAAACTCCTTTCCTCCATGGGATACCGGGATGTCAGGGGTTACTTGTTATATATTGATGCAGAACTCCTGATTCAAGTCATACCCCGAGCAGGTTCTGCTCAGACTGACCTGTGGGATCCAGCAGTTTGACAGGGTTTTCAATCAGTTCCCTGATTATTTTCAGAAATTCCACTGAATCTTTTCCGTCAATTAAACGATGATCATAAGATAGGGCTACATACATCATGGGCCGTATAACTACCTGGCCATTAACTGCAACCGGCCTTTCAACAATGTTGTGCATCCCAAGGATGGCAGACTGAGGCGGATTTAAGATAGGGGTCGACAGGAGAGATCCGAAAGTGCCACCGTTTGTAATGCTAAATGTTCCACCTTGCAATTCCTCAATGGATATCTTATTGTCTTTCGCTTTGGATGCCATCTGGTATATACCTTGTTCAATCTGCGCCAATGTCATTGCCTGTGTGTTTCGTAATACAGGGACCATCAGACCTTTAGGAGTTTGAACGGCAATGCCTATGTCGCAATAATTGAATGAAACTATCTCATTCTCATCGATCTGGGCATTAACCTGAGGAAACACCATCAATGAACGGCTCGCGTCGAGGGTGAAGAATGACATGAAACCCAGCTTCACGTGGTGCTTTTCTTCAAAAACTGTTTTATACCTGCTCCTGAGATCAATAACCCCCGACATATCAATCTCATTAAAGGTGGTAAGCATCGCAGTCTCATTTTTAACTGCAACCAGCCGTTTGCTCAATTTTTCCCGCAAAAGGCTCATTCTTTTTCGTTCCTGCCGACGCTCCGATGGTAACGGTTCCATGATCGTTTCCGGAGTGGAAACCTGTTCTGGTTTTCGGGAATCGATTACACGGTACACATCTTCCCTGGTTATTCTGCGCAAGCCGCTAATTATATCATCCACCGATAAATTCTGTTCACTCATAATTTCCCGGGCAACAGGTGTAATCCGCACGACAGATTGAATTTTGGGTGCCTCATTGATATCTGTTAGCGATTTCTTTTGCACTGCAGAAACCGGTGCAGGATTCCTGACCTGTTTCCCGGCACCGGCCGGATCAATTCTGGCGATAACAGTGCCAACCCCAACTCTCGTTCCGTTTGGAAAAAGAATTTCAATTGTCCCGTTTTCCGGGGCACTCGCGGTTAAACTTGCCTTTTCGCTCTCGAGCGATACTACTTCCTGGTCCCTTTCTACATAGGATCCGTTTTCTTACATAAGGAACCTCATTGTGGATAAAGCGCCATGCCCCCATGTTTTCGGGCTCCTCCTGGCACCAGATATGCAACAGGGCATTGGGGTATTTTTTCAAAACCTCCCTGAACCGGTCATGGGGAAAGGGAAACATCTGTTCGATACGAACCAGCGCAATATCCCTGGTGTCCCATTCTCTCTTGGGTTTCAGAAGATCATAATATATCTTGCCCCAGCAGAAAACAATTCGTTTTACCTGCTCAGGATCGGTTTCCGGATCGTCAATGATTTCCTGAAAACTGCCTTCACTCAGATCTTCCATGGTCGACACGCAATCCGGATGCCTCAATAAACTCTTCGGTGTAAAAACCACGAGAGGTATCCGGAAAGGCCTGATTACCTGACGCCTTAATAAATGGAACAGGTTGGCAGGATTTGACGGATTTACAATAGTCATATTATATCGGGCGGCAAGGGTAAGAAAACGTTCAATCCTGGCACTTGAATGTTCGGGGCCCTGCCCTTCATAACCGTGGGGCAAATAGAGTACCATTCCGTTCTGTAAACCCCACTTCTCTTCAGCAGAACTGATATATTGATCGAAAATTACCTGGGCATTATTGGCAAAATCACCGAATTGAGCTTCCCAAACAGTCAGAGATTCCGGATAAGCCAGCGCATAACCATATTCAAACCCCAGAACACCGTATTCTGATAAGATCGAATTGTGGATGGTGAACTCAGCTTGTTTGCCGGAGATATTTTTTAAAGGGAAGTACTTTTCGCCGGTGTCTTCCTGGATCATAGCTGCATGCCTGTGGGCGAAGGTGCCTCTTTCACTGTCCTGCCCTGAAACTCTGACAGGGATACCCTGTTCTACCAGGCTTGCATAGGCAAGTAATTCAGCCATGGCCCAATCCAGTTTATCTTCTCGGACAGACTGGGCTCTGGTTTCAACAATCCGGTGGACCTTTTGAATTCTTTGATTATGGTATCAACCTGCTCATGGGTTATTATACCTTCAGAAACCAGCTTATCTCCATAGATTTGCCTGATATCCGGATGGTTTTCAATCGCTTTGTACAATAATGGTTGGGTAAAACGTGGTTCATCACCTTCATTGTGGCCAAATTTGCGATAGCCGAGAATATCGATGAAAACATCCTGGGCAAACTCCTGCCTGAATTCCATTGCGAGGCTGATCACATAAATCAAAGCCTCGACATCGTCACCATTGACATGAAAAATTGGAGACTTCACCACTTTGGCTACATCGGTGCAGTAAGTACTTGACCGTCCCTCCAGGTAATTTGTAGTGAATCCAACCTGGTTGTTCAGAACGAGGTGGATTGTTCCGCCGGTTTGATAGCCAGGTAGTTGCGACATTTGAAGAACTTCGTAAACGACTCCCTGGCCTGCTATTGCTGCATCTCCATGAATAATAACCGGGGCCAGCATTGATTCATTGCCGCCAAATTCTTTCTCAATCCTTGCGCGTGAAAGGCCTTCAACAAGGGGGCCAACCGTTTCCAGGTGACTGGGGTTCGGTAAAAGCTCTACCCGGATATCCTGGCCGTGATCGCTTTTAATTATACGGTCGTAACCAAGATGGTATTTTACGTCGCCAAGGGCAATACCCTCCTCATAATCAACAGCTTTGTATTCTTTGAAAATATCGGTGTATGGCTTCTTTAAAATATTTGCCAACACATTCAGCCGCCCGCGATGCGCCATCCCGATAACAAATTCCCTGATACCCAATTCTGATCCTTTTTCAATAATCCGGTCGAGTGCCGGAACGACAGCTTCAGTTCCTTCAAGTGAAAATCGTTTCTGACCAACAAATTTCTTGTGTATGTATTTCTCAAATCCAACAGCCATGTTCAGGTGCTCATAAATATGAATCTTCTGCTCCGGCGTAAACTGTTCGCGGTTTTGCGAGGATTCCATTTTCTTTTGCAACCAATCCAGAACAACGGGATTCCGGATGAACATAAACTCGGCACCAACACTCTGGCAATAAGTTTCATCAAGCTGCTCAACGATTTTTTTTAGCGTTGCCGGCCCGATACCAATCACTTTTCCTGCCTGAAATACCTGATCAAGATCATTGCTGTCTAATCCATAATTCCCGATATCCAGAGTGGGGTAATACTTCCTTCTTTCCCTTACCGGGTTTGTTTTGGTGAAAAGATGCCCTCTCTTCCGGTACCAGCCGATCAGGTCGAGAACCTTAAATTCCTTATCCACCAGTTGGTCAGTAATTCCTGCTGTTGCAGGCAGGGCGCGGGCAAATTCAAATCCTTCAAAAAACCTTTGCCAGCTTGGTTCTACTGAGTCGGGATCAGACTGATACAGATGGTGCATCTGCTGTATAACTCCGATATCAGCCTGACCCAGATAGGAATGCTTATCCATAACGTATTTATAGGTTTCGCTAA
>JAPLDV010000681.1 GCA_026391235.1 Bacteroidia bacterium
TCCGGGCAATATCTACCAGCTCCCTGAAGTGTGAAGCGGTTGGCTCTTTGCCGGCAAGTTCCATAGAGTGCTGTAACATATTATAATCACGGGCAAGGTAGGCAAGGGCAGGATGAAAAATTATAAAGCTCCGGTGAGTAAGACTTTTGAATTTTAAACTCATTGATGCTGCCAGACTGTCGAGCCTGCCGGCCAGTTGTGCAAGGTTCTTTTCAACGACCTGCCGGCAGGCGGGATCGGCCTGAATGAGCCCGGCCGCCATGGTGGCAGATAATTTCCGGGCCGCACTTACCGACATCCAGTAATGGGGATCGACACCCGTATGAGAATGGCTGCCGGATTCAATCAGCGATTCATTATCACTAACGTGGCCCCCTTCACCGCCTTCTTCGGTAATCAGGTCAATACCGGCTGAAAGATCTATGATCGAAAGCTTTCGGTAATTGGATCTCAGCTTCGGAATCCAACCTTTTTCAAAACCCAGGTGCCCGTTAATAAAAAGGACCTTCGATTTTTCAAGTTCCTGCAACTGGCGGGGAGTGGGATCATAATTATGATGACTTACCCCGGGAGGGATCAGAACATTAATCCGGAAATGGTTGCCCGCGAGCTGTTCCGCAAAATACCGCAGAGGTAATATCGTGACCGTGACAGCGGGCCTGGTATCATTATCTTGTTTAGTTGTGCAACCTGCAACAAGGGCTAACGGAAATAAAATGACAATAAGGAATTTCTTTATCATTGATTAAACGGAAGGTATTTTTTAACAGTTTGACGGTTGATATCATTTACTGAATTGCTGCCGTCGGAGGTATACATCACCTCGATCTTGTCATGATAGACTTCCTGGATTTTGTGACGGACCATCTTCATCATTGAATTGAGCATGTGGTTCTGCTCGGTAAAGGGGTCTGAAACAATCTGAAAGGTTGAAGGAATCCATTTTTCAGGAAACTGGTTGCGGTATTCGGCAGTTTCCTTGAATTTATAGAAGTCAAGTTTTATCGCTTTAAGCAGCACTTCGCTATCGGCTATCTTATGCTTTTCAACATACCTGACAACTTTTGGTGCATCGAGCGTGACAATGGCGGTGGTGTATTTTTTCATATCGTTGTAAACCATTGCCTGCAAAATAAGATCTGAGGAATTCTGGATTGCCTCTTCAATTCCCTCGGGAGAATATTTTTCGCCGTCGGCTGAGATAAGGAGTGCCTTGCCGCGTCCGACGACCATCAGGAAGTTGTCTTTATCGTAATATCCCATGTCCCCGGTATAGAGCCAGCCATCTTTAACGGTTTTGGCAGTGGTTTCCGGATTTTTGTAATATCCTTTCATTACATTGTCCCCCTGGATAATGATTTCGCCTTTTTCACCTGCAGGGGCTTCGGTCCCGTCGGGACGTAAAATACGGCATTCCACATTGGGCACCACCTTCCCCGATGTACCCAGTTTGTGAACTTCCGGAGTGTTCACCGATATAATGGGTGTGGCTTCACTCAATCCATAACCCTGGAAAACCGGAACACCGATGGAATAGAAGAACACCTGCTGCCTTATGTCCAAAAGGGCCCCGCCGCCCACTAAAAAGCGGATACTATTTCCAAAGATTTTACGGACCTTTTTAAAGACCAGAGCATCAGCCAGTTTATACGGGATAAAGTTGATCAGCTTCACGAAAAATCCTGCTTTCTTAAATCCGTCCTGGTTAATCCGGATCCCCGCATTCAGTCCCGCATTGAATATCCCGTATATGAATTTCCCTTTGTCAGCCACCCCGTCCTTGATCTTGGTCATGAAGTTTCCGGAAAGTGCCGGCACGGTGAGAATAAAGTGCGGATTGCACTCCACCATATTGATCGGGATATTTTTCAGGGTTTGAACACCCCCGCCCCGGGAATCAACGAAATAGAGGCTGAGACCTTTGAGCAGAGCCGCATAAATACCAACCGTATGTGCAAATGAATGATCCAGCGGGATTATGATATACAGCCGGTCACCTTCCGCGACATTAAAATAGCCCATGGCATCCGTGCAGTTTGAAAAATAGTTAAGCTGGGTAAGCATGATGCCTTTGGGATCACCGGTTGTGCCGGAGGTATAAGATATCGTAACAACATCATCTTCTGATAATTCGGATTCAATTTTATCGAGATGGGGTTCCGAATCCTCAAATCGGTTCTTTCCGCTCTGCAAAACGTCGGCATAGCGTACAATGTCTTTTAGAGCATTGATGCCAAATTCCTTACAATCCTTTTCAACCGGTTTTATGTCGTCATCAAGGAAAATGATCTTGCGGGTATACTTCAGCTGGGTCCAGATGGATGCCACCTTTTCAAACGTATTTTTGGATACGACAACTGCTTTGGATTCGGAATGATTCAGCCTGAAAAGGACCTCGTCGGGCATGAGCCTGATCGACAGGGGAACTGAAGTGCCACCGGCAAACAAAATGCCATATTCACCGGTAATCCAGCGATTACGGCCTTCTGCCAGGATGGCAATCTTGTCTCCTTTTTCAATGCCCAGCTGATGAAGCCCGGCAGCTAGAAATCTGGATTCATGCAGGACTTCCGGGTAGGTCAATCCAACCCAGCCGCTGTCTCCTTTCTGATTGGTGTAAGTGGTGGCCGGATACTTTCCGGCGCTGGTGCGAAGCATGTGCAGGACTGTTCGTTTCATATTCATAGGTATTTAAGGTTTCGGGTGTCGGGTTTCAGGTATTGGGTATGAATTCATTGCATTTTCTTTCTTCGAGGTACTTGAATCTCTTACTTCAAAATTCAGAATTCTAAATTCGAATCTCAACATTTTTACTTCCTTCATTTAGGATTTCTGGCGGAGCTAATATACAATAATTCAATCGAAAACAAAAAAAGCAGGCCTTTCGACCTGCTTTTTTCGTAATTGGATAGACGCAATTATGCGTCTCTACAGATGTATTGCAAACCGAAATGTAGAGACGTTTATAAACGTCTCTACGACGTCTCTACGGCAATCTCCAGCTATCCTTCAGCACCATGACCCCCGCCTCCTGATCCTTTCCGTTAACAGTCAGCCTGACCGTATATTCCCCGGGTCCGGCTTGCGAATTTAAGTAGTTAGGATCGATGCCCTGGCCGCGTCCACCCCGGCCTCCGCCCATGCCACCGCCCATACGGCCTGCTCCGCGGCCGCCGCCCGCACGCGCCCGGTCGGCTTGCTCCTTAATTTTTGCTTTCTCTTCGGCAGTGTATTCGCGTACCCGCTCCTGATAGTTCCATGTCAACTGGTTAACACCGGCTTTGCCCGAAGTTTTCGACTCATACAACAGCCGCTCTCCCTCAAAAACCTTCATAACAACTTCTTTTACAGAGTCTTTCAGGTAATAGAATACCTGGACCCCGGACGGCTCGCTTTCACCTGAAAAGTTACTGGATGAACTATTGTTTTCACTCATACCTTTCCATTGAACCCTGTTCTCAGGCTTAAAGAGATACATGTCGGAATTCAACACCTCACCGGAAAGATTCTCAAGATATGAAATGTCGGCTATCCATA
>JAPLDV010000187.1 GCA_026391235.1 Bacteroidia bacterium
TTCGTTGAGAACTGGAATGCCTGTGCCCGGATTTCCATCCCGATAGCTTCGCCGTTAGGGCTCGCATGAATATTACCGCGGTCGTTGTAAACCCACCAGGCGGTTCCATCGCCATACAGGCGTGGGCGCCTCAGCTCACGGGTAGTACCGCAGGGGAGGATTCCATCGAGGTCGTAGAATGGATAATCACCATCCGCCGAGTTATACTGACCATCATCATTATTGTCCCAAAAAGGAGCCAGATAATAATCATATCCGGCGGCTTCATCTGCATGAGCAGGCCAATCCTGAATAATCTGCGGTATCGAATATCCTTTGAATTCAAAATCCCGCTGATCCTCCGGAGTATTGTACCATTGCCGGAATGCCTCAACCTGGTAACGGGTAATCTGGAAATGCCTGTCATACTGATAGCACACTTCAACATCAGTGGTACCGCGCTTTTCGCCCGACATAATCAACGGTCCCGGCCAGTAATTCCGATCGCCTTTAAACTTAACGGCCGTCAGCTTCAGTTGTCCGTTAACATCGGTTCCCCCGATCCAGATACCGCCGGCATAAATGGAGGTTTTACCGGATCCTTTGGGTATTTCATAACCCGATGTACCGCCGCCGATATCCGTCCAGAGAATACCATCCATCCCAATAAAGGTTCTGACATTGTTCAGGGATATTTCGGTAATGGTTTTACCAAGTTCGCAAGCTGCGGCAAATCCCTTTACAATATTATTGACTGGTTCAGAAGGCTTGGCACCCCGGTATTTTTCAGCAAAAGAAATATTTGCCAGGGAAATACACAGAAATGAAATCAGAATATATTTTAACGCTTTTGTCATGGTTTTGATCTTTTAAGGTTAAACCGGTTAAAAGTTCATGCTTAAACCAATACGCATGGACCTGGGAGCCATGTAATTTGCATTATTCAGCGCACGCATCTGGTAATACATTTTGAATGCTTCCGGATCTAGCTGCGTACTGATATTTTGCTGCATTTTAGGTGAAGCCAGGTAACCATCGTCCATCGGATCGCCTGTGGCGGAATAAACTCCTGATACGTTTTTAGTATTCAGCAGGTTCTCTACATCAAGATACAGATTCATTACGATCCTTCTCCTGCCCTGTTCACCTTTCTTCTTAAGGGTCAGGTTGAAATCCTTGTCAACACGCATCTTGATAACAGTTGTCCACGGCAAACGTGATCCGTTCATCGAACCTTTCAAACCCGGTTCGTTAACACCTAATGTCCTGGAGAAAGGATAACCCGAACCCGAAACTACGGTAAAGTTAGCGCCCGTGTTTGAGAAGATTTCTTTGCCAAACAATTTCGGCCCATTATAATCTTTACCTTCAAAAAAACGATAATCAAGGCTAAGATTGAATTTATGACGCTGATCCCAGTCGGTGGGGGAAAGAATCCTGAGGTTTGGTTGGTTCGTACGCAGCAAGGCTAACATCTGACCCTCGTTGGATCCGGTGGCGGAAGAAAAGCCCAGAGTATAGTTAGCGCGTAAAGAAAGATTTCCCGACCTCCTCAGATCATAAGAAACTGTCAAGCCCTTTGAAGTACCGAAGTCAATGTTGCCAGAGGTAAAATAATCAACAGGATAAGCACCCAAAACTCTGATGGCCTGCGCCATATCGCGCTGTTCACGATAATATGCAGCTAATTTCAGTGAAGATGAATTGGTTAACCTCTGCTGGAATCCCAATTCATAGTCAATGGTTCTCTGCGGTTTCATATTCGGGTTTGAAATACTTGCTCCGGGATTATTTGCCAGGTAGAAATAGCTGGTCGGGTCGAAGGTTCCGCCCGGACGGCTCGTGAGGATGTCATAATGTGCCTGGAAAAGGGCCTCATCCGAAATCGGGAAAGAGAATGCTACACGAGGCATTATTGATACCTGAGGGGTGTAATCCTCAAACGCATCTGATGTAATTGTCCTGTCTTGTTGCTGCTCAGGATGAACGAGATAAGGAGCGATACCGGTTGATGAAGAAATTACCGATGGGTCATTAACTTCTACCCCATAAGCATTATACCAGGTAGATCCATTTCGATATCCGTTAATTGTTGAAGGACTGGTGACATCATCCACATATACAACAAAATCTTTACCCATGTTTGAAGGATGTTCTCCTGTAGGGTTCATGCTTTTCGGAACGTCACTAACCTTTTTAGTGGCATACAAACTGTAGGGGTCTGACAGAACGTATTGGTTCAGGTCATACCTGTCGATTCTGATACCTACGTTAAAGATCAGGTCATTGAAGGCAAACTTATCCTGAATATATCCGGCAGCGTAGATAGGCTGAGAGGGTCCGATAAGACGCCGGTAGGTGCTATCCGGGTTAACCTCGGTAAAAAAGTCTTCAAAGCTTGGTTTTTTCTTCAGACGGTTACCATACTGGTCATAGCCGCGATACCCGACAAGTGAACCTCCGTTGTTCAGCAGTTCATCCGGGCTGAAAAAGGTAATATCTAATATGCTTGGGTCTTGAGCATAAAGGTCGATGAATTCGGTTCCGTCAACAGGTTTATTTAAAGCCTTACGGAGTGAAGCATCGAATTTTGATTGATCTGATTTATTGTATTGGCGGTTATATCTGATAGTATCCTGGAAAACGCCTGCGACTATGACCGGCATTGGGTTTGAAAGGTCGAGCTGCTCCAGGTGCTTATTGGTCAGCTGGCGGCCGATTCCCCAAAGTCCCATAGCGTTGACGCTCCATCCACGTGAATCATTTTGTTCGAATTCGAATCCGAAGGATATTTCATGGTTCTTAATATCTGCCGAACCGGCGGCTGTGATGCGGAACACGGTATTGTCGCCGATTCCGTAACCACCAACCTGTGCACCGGGAAGATTGAAAATTCCATAAACAGATCCGAGATTACCACCATTAAGAAGCCCGCCGCCAGCGGAAATCTGGTCTAAGTTTTCATAATGCTGCACCGGGTTATTGTATGAAGCAAGATACTGCGAAGTCACGTTCGCCAGTTCAGGATTTTTCTCACTCCGCTTAAAATCAACGAGGACATCTTTCCAGTTGTTCATTCTCCAGACGCCAGTGGGATAGCCCGAAACGGTATCTGTAAATTCAAAGGTTTCTACCTTATTTACTTTAAATGCCCCTATGTAGCCATAATCCCACATATTGAAGCCATGACGCTGCGACATGCCGCCCCAGCTCTTGCTTCTTTCAACCTGAGCCTGAATCTGGTAGTAAGCGTTTTTGATAACTGAGGATGAGGTTTCATCTTTTGAAGCCTGCCTGTCGGCGAATCGTTGGGTAAAACGAGCCCATGCCCTCCAGCTATAGCCATAGCTGGTGGAGTTATTCTCCCAGTTAAACATGGAGTTACCAAAGCTGGCTCCTACACCGTTACTGTAATCAAATGACCCTCCCAATGTCAGGTCGATGTTCTGTGAAAAGTTGATTGTGATTTTGGGTACAAATGTTGCACCATAGCTCCAGTAATCGGACTGGAATTTTATCTGGTCAAATTTTGAAGAATCCACATAATCCAGATAATTGGCTTTATACTGAACCACACCTTGTGCATTGGGAATAATTGGTTGATCAACCAATTCGTCCCTGACAGATTGCTTAATGCGATTCTGGTTATACCACCAGTGTGTCGGGTTACGGCCGTAGTTAAGGTCACCAGAGAGGAAGAACCCTATCATGGTGCGTTTTTTCCCATCAGCCTGTTTAACCTTAAGCAGCGGACCAGAGAGGGTGAAGTTTACAAGACTGCGGCGGGTTTGGCCGAACATCTCATTTGTTTCCAGGTCGAAGGATCCATAGAGGGCCGGAGCTGTATTTTTAGTCGATATACTGACCACACCCCCGGTAACGTCTCCATATTTGGCCGACATACCCCCGGTTATTACCTGCACCTGTTCCTGTGCTGATTTTGGAATATTCAAACTGGATCCTGAAACGCGGATACCATCAACAAAATAGGTATTACCGCCCCTGGCACCCCTGATGCTTCCAACACCGTTACCATCGCGGGATGAAACCCCCGCCACCGTTGAAGCAACCTGCATGACCGATCGGCCAGGCATCTTCTCGATGTCGTCGGAAGTCACCGTTTCTCCCGTCTGCGTATTGTCCTTATCGATCAGAGGGATCTTGTAGGCTATTACCTGCACCTCCGAGATTTGGGTGGTTTTGGTGGACAATTCCAGATTAAACATGTCAATCTTATCAGCTTTAACCACCACGTCGTCCATTTGCAAGGTACTATACCCTACCATCTGAACCATGAGACACCATTTGCCAACGGGAACCGGCTTCAATGTGTAGAACCCATCGATGTCGGATGTTGTACCTGCAATCGTAGGTTCACCTGGTTTTGAAACCACAACGACTGCTGCAAATGGAATCGCCTCACCTGTGGCCTTGTCAACCACTTTACCCTTCAGGGTACCGGATTGGCCAAAAACGCCGTTTGCTAACACAACGGCTACAACTACAAGGAGTATTCTTCGAAACATAATCAGAAATTTGATATTAGTTACTGCAATATCGTTCTACCTCTCGGTAGAAGTTCGTAAATGTATATATTCTCATACTAAATCGCCAACACTTTCGTTTAAAAATTCAGTTTGACCTGTCATTAAACATACTTCCGTTCCAGAATCACCGAATAAACCACCGCTGATCGAAGGTCGAACCGTGAAAACTGTTGATCTTCGTCGGGTAGCCTGGCCGGTTTTTGCAAGCCGGCGTCTGCGTAGTCGCCAGGATCATTAAAAGAACTTTTCGGAAGAACAAGCTCTTTTATGGCCGGTTCATTCCTGTGGAAATCCACGGGTTCGGTAAAGACTGGGGGGACTGGATTAATCCGGACCGGCTCGGGGACCTGATTGGCGGTCAGGTCGGTTCCCAGAAACTCCTTCCAAAAGGCAGACAACACCTCCTTGCTTTCCTCCTTCACAATCGGAGACGGTGCCTGAGGTTTTCCTTTCGCGATGTTTCGTTTCCGGACAGCTTGCGCCAACACAAAGATAACTCCAATAATAATATAAACAAGGGTATCTGTTCCAAATTTCATCACTGCAAAGTTAAATCATTCTCAAATATGTGGCAAAAAAAAATAATTTTGACTGATGAACGTTACATCCTATACAATAAATATGATTATGAGCTATAAATCAGTTATTTACTTTTTCAGCATCTTGCTTTTGTCAGGTGGTTTTTCCTCCTGCTCACGCGAAAGGCAGGTTCCGATACCCTACATCTATGTAAATTATACGGTTTACCTGAACAATCCTTCAAACAATAACCTCAAGGCGCCCTTCAATTACCTCATACTCCCTGATGAAGGTAACCTGGGTATAATATTATATAGGAGAACTGTTGGCGAATCTGACGATTTCATTGCAATGGATCTCACCTGTACCAATGAACCGCTGGGGTCATGCAAAGTAGCCATCGATGATACCGGATTTTACCTGGTTTGCCCTTGCTGCAAATCCAAGTTCCAGATAATGGATGGCATGGTGGCTGCCGGACCGGCCAAATGGTCGCTGAAGGAATATGCCACCTCATTAACCCTCAGCACGGTAAGGATCTACAATTAATATCGGTAGTGGTCAGGCTTGTATGGCCCCTCTTTCGGTACACCGATATAACTGGCCTGGTCATCAGTTAGAATAGTCAGCTTCACCCCTACGTGTTCCAGATGTAATCGGGCAACTTCCTCATCCAGGTATTTTGGCAGGCGGTATACACCCAGCGCAAAGTCCTTTTGCCAGAGTTCCATCTGGGCAAGTGTTTGATTGGTAAATGAATTACTCATAACAAAGCTCGGGTGGCCGGTGGCGCATCCAAGATTGACCAATCGTCCTTCAGCCAGAAGAATGATAGAATGCCCGTCGGGGAATATATACTGATCCACCTGCGGTTTAATGTTGATTTTCTTCATACCGGCGGTCGAATCGAGTTTCGAAACCTGAATTTCATTATCGAAGTGGCCGATATTACACACGATTGCTTTGTCCTTCATGTTCAGCATATGGTCGAATGTGATAATATCCTTGTTTCCGGTAGTGGTCACATAGATATCGCCTTCATTGAGTGAATCCTCAACCGTTTTAACTTCAAATCCTTCCATAGCTGCCTGGAGGGCGCAGATCGGATCAATCTCAGTAACAACAACCCTTGAACCATAACTTTTCATCGACCGGGCACAGCCTTTGCCAACATCTCCATAACCGCAAACAACCACCACTTTGCCGGCCAGCATGATATCAGTAGCCCTTTTGATGCCATCCGCCAGTGATTCCCGGCACCCATAAAGGTTATCAAATTTTGATTTGGTCACCGAATCGTTCACATTAATAGCCGGAAACATGAGTTTGCCCTCTTCGAGCATCTGATAAAGCCGGTGAACCCCGGTAGTGGTTTCTTCCGACACCCCCCGGATATCCTTAACCATACGGGTCCATTTGCCCGGTTCCGAGGCCACCGATTCATTCAGACAGTTCATGAGGGATTTAAAATCTTCCTGCTGTTCTGAGAAATCATCATTATAAATAACGTTGGCTTCAATTTCCACACCTTTATGAACCATTATGGTAGCATCACCACCGTCGTCCACAATAAGGTTAGGGCCTTTGCCGCCTGGAAATGACAAAGCCTTCAGGGTGCACCACCAATACTCATCCAGGGTTTCGCCTTTCCAGGCAAAAACCGGGATCCCTGCAGCTGCAATGGCCGCAGCGGCATGATCCTGTGTGGAAAAAATGTTACACGAGGCCCATCTTACCGCGGCACCCAGTTCAACGAGTGTCTCAATCAGCACGGCCGTTTGGATCGTCATGTGCAACGATCCGGTAATACGGGCACCGACCAAGGGTTTTGAAGGACCAAATTTTTTCCGCAACGACATCAGTCCGGGCATTTCGGCTTCGGCAAGGGTGATTTCCTTCCGGCCCCATTCGGCGAGCGCCAGGTTGGAAACTTTGAAATCTGACAATTGAACACTTTGAGAGATCATTATAATATATTATATCAACAGTTAATATTTTTCAAAACTTGTATCGCAGCCAGACAATCGAGTGAAAGCTGCGCCGTCAGTTCAACGAGTCCGCCAAATTTCATTTCGTCGCGCAACCGGGATATAAAATGCACTATGAGTGTTTCATTATATAGATCA